>JBDRUL010000112.1:0-4991 GCA_039801305.1 Caldifarciminota bacterium
TTGTCAGAGTAGTAATAGTCAGGACTAGGGTCAGCTTGTTCATCTTTCCGGTCAGCGGATGAGGGTCAGGTGGGCGATCAGCGGTTCTCGGGAGTCAGTGAGCTCCAGACGCACCAGATAGATTCCAGCCGGTACAGTGTTGCCGGACAGGTCAGTGCCGTCCCAGAGCAGGTGGTGCTGACCATCTTCTGTCTTGCTCAGCGTGAACGTTCGAACCGGACGGCCGGCAAGGTCGAGGACAACTAGGCGGGAGGGCTGATGCCGGCCAGCTTTGAGCTCTATGGTTACCGGTGGTCGCTGGCCGACAATCCTGATAGTGGGCGGGCGCTGGAAAAGTTCTGATTGTTCGAAGACGCCGGTGCAGGGATGGCCGGTGGAGAAGACGATAAGCGGAAGGTCTGTCGAGGGAATGCCGAGTGCACTGATGATTGCTGCTCTTTCGGCTGGCGTCAGTGGTGCAGTCAGGTGTCCTTTCAAGCCGAGCTGGTTAGCCTGCATCAGGTACTGAAATGCAGCAAAAGCTGCCTCAAGGCGGTTGTAGTTGCTGGTGGTGTCCCCAACCGTGATGACAATATACACCGGAGCTGATGAAGGTAGACGAGGGCAGGCTGCCCTTAGTTGATCACGCCGGTCACCGGCAGTGACCAGTTCGATGCGGTGATCGCTGGTGGTCAGACCGGTGCCGGGCGGCAGGCGATTATGATAGCGGTGTACGCCGACGTCGCGTACCAGATAGATGCGCCGGGTGAGATAGTAGTTGGCAATTGCTGACGGTATTGTTGTTCCCCGGCGACCGTTGGAAGTGGTGTGGGGTGTTACGCCAAATCCTGCCCAGAGCAGCTGGGATACTTCTTCGAGCGTCAGGTTGCAGGGACTGAACAGAGAATCCTGTTCGAGCCCTGCCAGCAGGATCTCGAAGGTGTCGGGCCCGGTTACTCTGGGCAGAGGCAGCGAAGAGTCAGACGATACCGCCTGGAGAGTCCGGTTGAGTCCGGTGCCGGTTCGCCGTCCATGGACATTGACCATACGGATGTAGTTGTTCGGCTGCCAGTTGCTGTTGGCATAGTTGGTGGCGAACTGCATCGGACAGGATGCTACGCTGCCGCTGGCAGAGTCCCAGAACGCGGTGGCTGCCAGGAGACCGGCCTGAATTGCCATTCCGGCTTCTTCGTCCCGTTCGCAGGCTATGCCGATCTCAAAGGCAGAACTGGAGCTGTAACGATGGTTTCCGGAGAGATGAACCGACAGAGTGTGGGATTGATGGTCATAGAGATAGACATTTGAGGGGGTCGCAACATAGATTTCCCGGAAGCTGCCAAGTGCAGGTGCCCTTGCCATTGCCCAAAGGATATTGGCGAGCACCTGTGTGGGCAGCGAGCTGGTGAACCCGCTATGGACAGAATAGCGACTGTTCGAAAGGAGCTCAAATGAATGGTGGTTGACTACTGGTGCGGGCAGAGTTTCTACCTGAGCCAAGACCGCTGTTACTGCCACAGCAAGGAGCATTGTGAGTATTCTCGTCGGTCTCATGGAAGGATAGTATGTTTCGGATCAGCAGTGTCAAGTCCCGCAGTGTTTGACCGGGGTCTGTGTCTATGTAATGTTAAGAAACTGTAAAGAAGGGTCAGATCGGCTCGGTAACCCAACGATTGTCCGCCTGCTCCTTATTGGATAAAGCCTACTGGCTTTCTTTGTTGCTTCTCTTGACTGTTCAAGGTCAAGCAACCGCAGACGAGCTTACCGATCCGGGCAGGTTGCTTGCCGGAGGATATGTGCAGGTGCAGTGGCGGTCTGACTTTCGTATTGGCGAGTACCCACGCCACAGTTTCCGGCTGCGCCGTGCCCGGCTCAAGTTCCGATATGTTCCCTCTGACATCGGTGCCAGTGTTGAGCTGGGCTGTGATGAGCTTAATCTGAGGCTCAGAGATGCCTTCATAAGATACCGGTTCAGACCATGGCTCAGGTTCGTCCTGGGACTTCAGAAGATGCCCTTCAGCCTTGAGGAACTTACTCCAGCTAACAGGTTGTTGGTCATAGAACGCAGCCGGATTAACGATCGGTTTGGCGAGCTGGGTTATCTTGGCCGCGATATCGGAATGATAGTTGAGGGCGAACTTGCCAGCTGGAGCAGGTTGGGATATGCCCTTGGACTCTTCAATGGTGCCGGTTGGCGTCTGGCCAGAGACAACAACAATGCGAAGCAGCTCTGTGGCCGTCTGACAGGCAGTCCTGCCAGTTGGTTGGTCATCGGTGTTGATATGTCCCAGCGGCACGATTCACTGACCGGTAAGCCGATATTTGCCTGGGGGGGCGATGCGGCGGTACAAGCGGGCAGCATGGTTCTGCAGGCAGAGATACTGACTGGCAGAGAGAGAGCGGGGCAGATGCTGACCGGAGGATATTTGGCCGGAGCACTGCGGCTGGCCGCATTTGAGCCGGTTCTGAGGCTGACGTGGCTGGGACAGGAGAATGGCAGCACCTGTGAGCTTACCGCAGGTGGTAACTGGTATATATACCGCCGGCTTCAGCTCAAGGCTAACATTGCAGCCGATATGGCCGGCAGAAGGTCGATAGAGCCGCTGCTGATTCTGCAAACTCAGGCGGATTTCTAGAAGACGGAGGCGTAATGGTCTTGCAGACTTTGAAAAAAGTGCTCGCCGCGGTCATACTTAGCTGCTGCAACGGCTGCAACGCTGAGCCGGCAGTACCGGCTCCCTCGGCTCTCTGTGGTGTACTCTACATCAATGAGTTCATGGCATCCAACTCGAGGACTGTTCGCGACGAAGCCGGCGATTATGACGACTGGGGGGAGCTGTTCAATGCCGGCGACCGACCTGTCAACCTGCGCGGGGCATTCCTGACCGACAATCTGTCGGTGCCGATGAAGTGGAGTTTCCCAGACACGGTGATACCTGCCGGCGGGTTCCTGCTCATCTGGGCTGATGGTGAATACCGCGAGGGTCCGCTGCACACTTCGTTCAAGCTGGATGCGGGTAACGGTGAGCAGCTGGGTCTGTTTGTTACTGACGGAGACCATCTCTTCAGGGTTGATACGCTGAGTTTCGGTCCGCAGTCTCAGGATGTATCCTGCGGTCGCATTCCGGACGGCGGAGGATGGCGATACCTGACAGTGCCCACGCCCGGGAGAGCCAACTGCTCCGGAGTTTCGCCGCTGCAGGGTAGGCTGTTCCTCAATGAGTTCATGGCTTCTAACCAGTCGATAGTTGCCGATGAGGCCGGCGAATTTGATGACTGGATTGAGATCTACAACGCTGACTCGTTACCCATTCGCCTGACCGGAATCTACCTGACCGATGACCTGCGGGTTCCGGACAAATGGCCTTTTCCTGATACCTGTATCCGCCCGCACAGTTACATGCTGATATGGGCAGATACAGAGGCAAGTGAAGGTCCACTCCATGCTTCCTTCAATCTTGCTGCAGCAAGGGGTGAGCAGCTCGGGCTGTATGAGAGCATGTCAGGACATGCGTTGGTTATTGACAGTCTGACCTTCGGGCCGCAGCATCCGGATACTTCGTACGGTCGCTATCCTGATGCCGGTTCTGAGTGGCAGTTCATGCCATCTCCTTCCCCGCGGGCGCCGAATCGAAGCGGAAAGGGAAGGTAGTTTACGCGACGGACGGTTCCACTGCTGGTGTTGGCTGGCCTAGGGGGTGCTCTTGTTGCCGGGTTCTATGATATTGAGCAGGTCAACGAAATCCGGCTGTACTTCAGCGAGCCGAACTGGGATGAGATTCTCGATAGTCTCTACGCTGCCGGTCAGGGCGGCAGGCTGATTGGAACTGCGGTGATCAACGGTGTCAGGTTTGAGAGCGTGGGAGTCAGGTACAAGGGCGCAAGCTCATACAATCCGTCGCGCCGGAAGAATCCCTTCAACATCCGGCTGGACGAACGTATTCCCGGGCAGAACATCGAAGGGCACGGCACACTGCGGCTTGCGAATGTCTACAAGGATCCGAGTTTTGTCCGTGAGGCACTGAGCTACGAGATTGCCCGCAGATATATGCCGGCGGGCAGAGCGAGCTTTGCCAACATCTATGTGAACGACACACTGATCGGGTTGTACACGAATAACGAAGACCCGGATAAGCTCTTCATGCGTCGGTTCTTCTTCTGCGACGAGAACCCGAGATTCAAGGGCAGGATGACTGACAGCGCCCGCATGATTGGCTGGAAGTATCTGGGGCCGGATTCACCACCCTATCGCCACTACTTCGAGCTCGAGTCAGACTCCGGCTGGACTGAGCTGATCGGCTTTCTGGATACCCTCAACAACCACAACAGTGCACTGCCCAACGTTCTGAACGTCGACCGGCACCTCTGGATGCTCGCATTTGACATCCTCATGGTAAATCTCGATGCACCGATCAATATGCCGCAGAATCACTATCTGTACCGGGATGCTTCGGCACGGTTCAACCCGATAGTCTGGGACTTGAACGAGAACTTCGGCGCCTTTCGTGACCTTGCCGGTACCGGTCAGCTGACAGTGGCGCAGATGCAGCAGCTTGACCCGTTTCTGCGGTCTGAAGACCCTGAGTATCCAATTGTCAGCAGAGTTCTCAACGACCCGCGGCGGCGGCGCGCTTTTGTCGCCCATATGAAGACAATGATCGGCGACATCTTCAGCAGCAACTGGTATCGTGACCGCGCCTACGAGATTCAGGATATCATCGACGAGCATGTGCGGGCTGACCCGAACAAGTTCTATACCTATAACGATTTCGTCAACAACGTGACACGATCGGTCGGTCAGGGACCGCTCGCCATTGTCGGGCTAACTGAGCTGATGGGACCGAGGATTTCGTTTCTGCTCAACAGACCCGAGTTTCGGGCAACTGCCCCACGGATTGCGGAAGCTAGGGTTGCACCTGCCTGTCCGGCACCAAGTGTTCTAGTGAGCTTTCTGGCGCAGGTCGAGGATGCAGACTCAGTATTCCTCGGGCTGCGGCAGAATCCGGCAATGCGGT
>JBDRUL010000113.1:0-4967 GCA_039801305.1 Caldifarciminota bacterium
GGGACACGCTCGCTTGTCGTGCGCACCTTTCAGCCAGAAGCAGAAAAGGTGCTGCTTGTTCCTACGTCCGGCGCCATCACGCCGCAGGTTATGGCCTGCATTCACCCTGCGGGGCTTTTTGAAACCGTATATGAAGGCATTTCTGAATTCTTCACCTACCAGCTTGAGATCCATTATAAAAACAAAACCGTTATCACCATAAAGGATCCCTATTCATTTCTACCCGTGCTGTCGGAATACGATCTCCACCTGTTCGGGGAAGGCAACCACCACCGGATTTACGAGAAACTTGGCAGCCACCGAATCGTGCATCAGGGCACGGAAGGCGTCCTGTTTGCGGTATGGGCGCCGAATGCACAGCGCGTAAGCGTTGTGGGGGATTTCAACTGCTGGGACGGACGCCGCCATCCCATGAGAATCCGCGGAATGTCCGGTGTGTGGGAACTGTTCATCCCCGGGCTCGGTGACGGCGAACTGTATAAATATGAAATCCGTACCCGAAACGGCGATATCATCATCAAAACAGACCCATATGCCCGCAAGACAGAGGTAAGGCCGAAAACCGCGGCAATCACCCATACCTTTTCCTATACCTGGCACGATCAAGACTGGATGAAACTTCGAGAAAAGACAAACCAGCTTGCCCGGCCCGTGTCGATCTATGAAGTGCATCTTGGCTCATGGCGGAGGGTTGCTCAAGAAGGGAACCGACCGCTCACGTACCGTGAAGCTGCCGACGCGCTGGTTTCCTACGTGCAGGACATGGGCTATACGCATATCGAATTTCTTCCGCTTGCGGCACATCCGTTCGATCCCTCATGGGGCTATCAGGTCACGGGCTATTATAGTTGTGCCGGGCAATTCGGAGAACCCGAAGATCTCATGTACCTCATCGACCAGTGCCACCAGCACGGCATCGGCGTTATCATGGACTGGGTACCTGCACATTTTCCCACCGACGCGCATGCACTTGCCTGGTTTGACGGAACGGCCCTGTATGAGCATGCCGATCCTCGACAGGGATACCATCCTGACTGGGGGACGCTGGTCTTCAACTACGGCCGAAACGAGGTTCGCAATTTCCTGATATCGAATGCCTTGTTCTGGTTTGAATACTACCATGTCGACGGCCTGCGGGTCGATGCGGTCGCCTCCATGCTCTACCTGGACTATTCCCGGAAAGACGGGGAATGGATTCCCAACGAATACGGGGGCAGAGAAAACCTTGCGGCCATCCATTTTCTGCGGCGGCTCAATGAAATCGTCTACGGTTATTATCCAGGAGTTTTGATGATTGCCGAAGAGTCGACCGCATGGCCCTCGGTCTCACGGCCGACATATCTGGGCGGACTCGGATTTGCCGTAATTCACGAAGTCATGAACAGGAACACGCTGCACAGCGGGGTACGCCAAGCCTTACGCAACCTCACTGCCCATTCACGCATTGTCCTGACCACCTCGGCGATTCTGATTGCTCTGGGCACAATATTCTTCTTTTTCTTCGAGTTCGACCACACTTTGGCCGATATGCCTTCCGGCACGCGGCTGCTTGCAAGCTTGTTTCAATCTGTAACTGCTCGAACCGCTGGCTTCAATACCGTCCCGCTGAACACTCTTCAGCCAGCTACTCTCTTCATCCTTGCGGCGCTGATGTTCATCGGTGCTTCCCCCGGAGGAACTGGCGGTGGTATCAAGACGTCTACTTTCGCTGTCCTGCTGCTGACACTCCGATCCAAGCTGAGAGGCCATGAAGAGATAGTGGCTGGGTACCGCTTCATTCCACGCGACGTCGTCTATCGAGCAGTAGCTATTCTTGTTACATCAGCAGCCTCCGTCGCCTCTGTTTTTGTACTGTTACTTGCGACCCAAACATTCCGGTTCCAAGACCTGCTTTTCGAAACTGTTTCGGCATTCGGCACTGTAGGACTGTCCACGGGTATTACACCCAAATTGAACGCCTTGGGTCGACTGGCTATTATCGCGCTTATGTACATCGGACGCCTCGGGCCTTTGACGCTCACACTGGCCATGGGTGCAAGCAAGATGAGTTCACCAATCGGTTATCCAAAAGCACGAGTCATGGTCGGCTAAAGGAGGAGACTATGAAACAGTTCGCAGTTATCGGCCTAGGCACCTTCGGCTGTCAAGTTTGCCGAACTCTAATCGAAAAGGGGGCTGAGGTCATTGCCATCGATGCCGACCCGAAGCGAGTCGAGACGATGAAGGACGAAGTTACTCAGGCCCTTTGTCTCGACTCAACTGACGAAGAAGCGCTTGCCCACTCTGGTGTCCTTGACGTGGACGCTGTCGTCGTCGCTATGGGCGAACGGATGGAAGCGGCCATCGTCACCACCTCGATTCTAAAGCGTCTCGGGGCCGGCCACATCGTCGCCCGAGCAGCTTCGACTCTCTATGCTCGCATCCTCTCGGATGTCGGTGCGGACAGAACGATCCTAATTGAAGAGCAGATGGCAGCCCAGGTTGCACAAAGCCTAATTACTCCGAACGTTCTTGAACAGATGACTCTTGCCTCAGGACACAGCCTCGTGGAAATGCGACCGCCGCGTAACATGGTCGGACGTCGTCTTGACGAACTAAACATCCGGCGGCGTTATCAGGTTAACGTCATTGCCATCAAGAAGCAGATGCCGATCATAGGCGAAGACGGCGAAACCGTGATACGTGAGAGTGTAAATGACCTACCTGGTCCCAATGACGTGTTGGAGCAAGACGATATCTTAGTAGTAGTCGGTAAAGATGAAGACATAGAGCGGCTCTCCAGTGGTAAGTAACGTTCACTCCCCGCGCCATAAGAGCAGATACTCTGGTAACCTGTTCAATAGTATACGGGCTCGAATCACTATCGGGATGGTGACCTCGGCACTCTTGTTGGTCCCCCTGGTCATACTTGCCATGTTCTACACTGGCCAGATGAGCAGGCACGCAGACCAGATGGCGACAACAGACGTCGAACTTCTCCGCGCAGGTTACGCAGTTACTTTTCATTTCCAGGAAGCCCACCGCGCCGGACTAAACTATGTTGTCTATCAAGACAGTTCATATCTCCGGGCTGTTCAAACATATATAGAGGGCAGTCGAACTGCCGCGCGCCGTGCTCGAGAGCTGGACACTCTACTCACCGCATATTGCGACTCCCTCCTCATCAGATTGACGCTATACCAAGAATTGGTTGATTCGCTGACAGCAATCCATTCGGTGGAAATTCTATCATTGCCCCCCCGACAAGAACTGAAGGAATTGCGTATACGGCAACAGCTTCTTCTGGAACAGGCCACCCACAACCCGGCGATACGTGACTCCCTACTGAATCAAGCCTCCAGTCTTACTTTAGAACTAGAGACAGCAGAACTTGTTGGAATGACCGGCTCGCCTTTCTTGGAACGCATTCACACTGTTGGCTCAGCAATCACCGAAATGGCAAGGCGCATAGCCGCCAGGGCGAATCAGCGGCTGTCGGAACACCAGACCCACATACGACGTCTCTCAACCTGGAGTCAGCGCAATATCCTGACTGCTCTGCTAGTTCTGGTCGGATTACTGGGCTGGCTTGTTATTCGCCTGCCACGTACAATAATCCTTCCGGTCAAGCGCATAGCCAACGCCTTGACGCGTGCCGAGACTGGCAGCCTCGACATTCACATCACGCCCACTTCCCGCGACGAAATCGGTCAACTATCTCTTCAGCTTAACCGCGTGTTTGCTCGACTTCGCGAAATCAACGAGCTTCGGAGAGACCACATTCTTCACCTAGAGCGACGGTTCCGCACGTTGGCAAGCGACATTAACGAAGGTGTACTAGTTGTAGACCGCAGCATGACCATAATATATGCCAATCCGGCGCTCAAGCCACTGCTTGACGTCGATCCTGCCGTAGCAAGCGGTCGTTCCTTGACTGACTTTCCTCGTCTCACTCCACTCAAGCCAGCGATTGAACAAACCCTCTCGGGCACCAGCGGTCATCAGGAGTGTGCTGTATTACCTGAATTCGCCCGGTCAGCCATCTGCATCGAAACCCTGCGGGGACGAGAAGGTCTTGTGACCGCCGCTCTCGTAGTCATCACGAACCCCACTCCCGAGCCTATCGATACTGATAGTGTGCAACCCAGCTAGAGACGCTCGTCATGTTGGCGACTGAATCCAATCGGCCGCTTGGAATTCCAAATCGGCAGTACTAGTCTAACTGCCTGCGTAGGAAGGTAGGAACCTCCAAATCAGACTTGTCGAATACGATGCCTGAGTCAAGCGGGCTCCGGCGCCTCCTGTTACATGGGAAGAGATCCCCATTTGTGAGAAGATCACCAACGTCATCTAACCTCGGTAGTGGTTCATTCAAACCTGTCGCTATGAGCGTCACCTTGATTCTGTCGTTGAACCCCTGCTGTCTGGCAGCACCCATGCGTACCTCTGCCTGCCCGTTGGTAGCGTGATAGACAATTGATGCTGCCTCGTCGACCTCCTTCAGCGTCATTTGCTCGTCACCAGTGATGTTCAACAAGATCTTGCGCGCAGTTTCTATCGAAACGTCTTCTATCAGTGGCGACTGCAATGCCCGGTGTGCCGCTTCACCTGCCCTTCCTTCACCGCTAGCCCAGCCGACTGACATAACCGCTCCTCCGCCTTCAGACATTACCGTGCGCACATCCGAGAAGTCAATGTTGATCAGCTGGTGACTTGATACTATCTCGGAAATACCGGCAACAGCATTAAGCAAAACCTCATCCGCGAGCCGAAAAGCCTCAAAGCATGGCTCCTTGCCGTAGATTTCGAGGATTCGCTGATTTGGAATAACAATAAGAGTATCAACATGTGGCCTCAACGCCTCGATCCCCGCAATCGCCTTGCTGTAGCGCACCTGACCTTCAAAGGCAAACGGCTTAGTAACAACCCCAACGACCAGCGCACATTGATGCTTCGCTTCTTGAGGAAGTACTGGCGCTGCGCCATAA
>JBDRUL010000114.1:0-4959 GCA_039801305.1 Caldifarciminota bacterium
CTGGCAAACCCCTGGGCAGCCACTACCTTGGCGGTGGTCAGCGCCGGAGCTCTGGCTTTTGCTACTGGAGCAGACGGCAAGGGTGCGTTTGTTCTCTGGCCGGTATTCGGAGCACTCAATCAGATGCTTGCCGGACTGGCCCTGCTGGTTGTTACTTGCTGGCTGCGCCCCAGAACCCGGTTCTACTGGCTTTCCCTGGTGCCAGGGCTTTTCATGCTGGTAATGACCAGCTGGTCGCTCATCCGGAGTATTTTAGGGTTCATTCCGGCTCACAACTGGCTGCTCCTGGGCGTCAGTGTTGTCTGTCTGCTCCTTGAGTTCTGGATGATAGCAGAGACGGTTCTGGTCTGGACAACCAGACCTGCCTGCCGGTGCTGAATCACCAGAGCTCAGTTCTCTTCGAGTTTGAGTAGCGGATCGACCAAGTTTCTGAAGGCTGCCACGGTGTGGCAGACAGCGCCGGCTTTGGCCTGAACCACCGGTACCAGAGTTCCCCGCAGGGGGTTGTTTCCAGCCAGATGCTCAGCAAGCGCCAGTACCCTTGTCGATGCCCGTGAAGTCTCAATTATGTCTAGGCTGGGGGGGAAACTGGTCAGCAGTGCGGCGAGTGCCATCCAGACAAGCGCCAGCCCCCGGGCAAGTCCGAATACCCCGCCGAGAAAATAGTCCAGTTCTTCGAGTCTTCTCCAGTCGAAGAGCTTGAGCAGCAGTCTTCTGACCAGCTTTGCGCCCACCCAGCTGAGCGAGAGCAGAAGAAGAAAAGCAGCTGCTATGGCAATGCTGTGGTTGTGAATAAGGCTGTTGAGCATTGTTGCGACAGCCCCGTAGTTCTTCAGCGCCAGTACCAGCCCGGCTGTGGGTACAACCAGTGGACAGAAGCCACGGATGAATCCTCTTACGCAACCGGTAAGTGAGAACCCGGCCAGCATAGTCACGATCGCGATATCAAGTACCATCCACCCCCCTTGCGTGTTGATGTGGCAATCTCTGTGCCGACGGCCAGATGCCCATTCAGTTACTCAAATGGCTCATATAGCATCTCTTACACCTCCTGGCAGCGTCGGCTGCCCCTTGGCTCAAATGGGGTATTTATCAGGTGCAGGCGCTGCCGGCATCTAAACCGGCAAAAATCCGTTACCTGTACTGCAGCGACAATCCTGTCCGGTGTCGGTGTATCAGGATAGGGCTTTTACAGAAGAATCTGGTACCCTTCACCGAAGAAAGCAGCTACTTTCACAGAAAAGGCGGAATCGAAACAGGTCAGTTTTTCCACTCCGCCAGTGGCACCCCTTGTTGCCCTGACCGCTGACCGGTCGGTCGCCTGGAGATATGCCCGGTGAGTAACTGAGCCTGTTGCCCCGTCTCCGACCCACGGATTTGTCTTCCCTGCAATCCTGACTGCTGCCCGACCGGCAACTGCCGCTGCCGTTTCCTCAGCAATGCCGGGAGTTGCCGAGGGTGCTGCCAAGAGAGCAGCTGCCCCGGCCGACCGGCCAGCCGTTGTCCCTGTTACCGGCTCTACGGCTCTGTGGGCTATACTGACTGCTACGGGATCAGCTGCTTGGTCTGCTGCTCCTGCCATCAGCTGGGCAGGATGGGAGGCGGATGGTTGACTCGCCGGCAACACAGGGCATAATCTTACGATAGGCAGGAAGGGAGTTCATTGATGAGGCAGAGACTTATCAGGCTGATGCTGCTCGGCGTGTTTCTGGATGTCGGATGCACCGTTTCGCAGTTTGCAGCGGTGCAGCGGGCGACTCAGCCGTATTCGATTTCGGGCAGTTTTGACCTGACCAAGGTCTGGCGGATTGCGGTTCTGCCGCCGACTGCCGATGTTGCCGGTGCCGATGATGTTGTCGAGCATGCCGCGCTGCAGCTGATGAAAGTTCCCAAGTTCGTCGTTGTAGACCGTTCAGAAGTCAGCCGGATACTGCAGGAGCAGCAGCTTTCGTATTCCGGCGTTGTTGATCCGGCGACTGCGGCGCGGCTGGGTAAACTGCTTGGTGCGTCTGCAGTGATGACCATCAGAATTGGGAACGTGCGGCACGACGACTTCTTCTCAGACAGCCCTGATCAGCGGGATGCCGAGGTTTTTGTAAAGATAATTGCGGTGGAGACAGCCGAGGTGCTCTACTCGGCACAGGGGCAGGCTTCGAGTTTTGAAGGCGCGGCAGACGCATTGCGCGGAGCAGTAACCATGGCGCTGCTGCCGCTGATGGAGAGGGGGAGTGGTCGATGAAACAGGTTCTTCTCTTCTGGCTGATACTACTGGCTGGTTGCGCAACCCAGACGCAGACAGTACGTACCGCTGCCCAGCCAGAGGCAGGTCGGGCCAGATCGGAAGTACCGGTACATCAGGCACCTGCACCTGATGTTATGATTCCGCCACCACCGGTTGCATACCCGGCTGAACCCGGCCGCATCGCCGAACCGGTACCGGGTGGGGTGATTGACTGGAGCGGCAGGACAGTGCGCGCGACCGGTTCAGGGATCGCTGACCCGGGTATCACCAATCCGGCACAGGCAAGGCTCATGGCCGAGCGGGCAGCAGTTGTCAATGCTCAACGCAACCTGCTCGAGATTGTAAAAGGGGTGCGCATAAACTCGGATACCCGGGTAGAGAACTACATGACGAGGTACGATCTGGTCAGCTCCTCGGTTGAAGGAGTGGTGGTCGGTGCTAGGCAGGTGGGGCCGGCACAGTGGGATTCGGTCAGGGGAGTGGCACAGGTGGAGTTGGAGCTGGCGCTGGTCGGGCCGCAGAGTCTGGCACAGGCGATGGAGCCGGCACTGGCTGCTTCACGCAGCGAGCGGGCGCCGGAGCTGACGCCGGCAGTGGAGGAGTTTTTCAGACAGTACTCGGCATTGGTGATTGAAGCCAGAGATACCAGCCTGAAGCCGGCGCTGTTTCCGCGCATCTATGACGAGGATGGCAATCTGCTGCTTGACACCGAGCAGGCGTTTGGACAGACCGGTAGGCCAGCAGTGCAGTATATCCGGGAGCTGGATGAGATTCTGAATCGTCCCGAGTTCAGCCGTCAGCCACTGGTGGTGAGGCTGCGGCAGATTCGCGGGCGGCTGGGTGCTGATATCGTACTCAGCCGTCAGGATGCTGACCGGCTGCGCTGGCTGAAGGATGGTGCCAGATTCCTGCTTGAGGCAGGACGGCTGATTATCAAGCTGGCGCTGTGATGAGGTTCCACTCTCTGCGGCTGGCGATTCTCGGCGCCTGTCTGGGTGCTGCCTGTGTTTACTACTCAACACCTCCGGCGACTTCCGGTTCTCTGCCGGCAGCACCGGTTGCCACCGGTGACACAACAGAAGGGACAGAGGTGCTCACTGAGGGCGTGGCGGCAATCACTGCCGGCATTGATATTGCGCGGGATCAGGCATTGCGTGATGCACTGCGCAAGGCGGTGGAGCAGGGCGTAGGCACTTATATCAACTCTGAGACCAGAGTGCAGAACTTTCAGTTTCTTTTTGACCGGATCTATTCGCAGGCATCGGGCTACGTCTCATCTTACCGGGTGATAGGCGAGACGCGTGAGGCTGACCTGTATCGGGTGATAGTACGCGCAAGGGTGAAACTCGACAAAATAGAGGACGACCTGCGGGCGATAGGGATTCTTGTACAGGAACAGGGAAGGCCACGGTTGCTGGTGGTCATCAAGCCGGCCGGTGCGGCAACGATGGAACGTGAGATGACAGAGACGCGTATTGTCGCTGGACTGCAGGCCAGAGGGTTTCCGGTGGTGGACGAGACAGCCATGCGGCAGATTCTGAGCCAGGAACAGCTGCACCGGATTATCGCCGGTGACAATCAGACAGCAATGCACGCGGGTCTCTCGGCCGGAGCCGAAATTGTAATAGCCGGGACGATGCAGCAGCAGAGTGAGCGACGCCGGGTGCCGTACTCCAAAGATGAGACAGAATTTCACCGGGTTCAGATTTCGGCGCGAGCGGTCAACGCCCAGTCGGCTGAGGTACTGGCTGCCACTGCGGTGACGCGGGAAGTGCCGTTCAGCCTGACTGAAGCAGCAAATGCGGCTGCTGATTCGGCAGTTGCCGATCTTACTGCCGGCATTCTGCGCACCTGGCGACGGCGGCTGAACCTTACGCAGGTACACGCTGCCAACGCGACCTATGAGAAGGTGGAGCGGTTCAAGGCAGCGGCGCTGGCCGGGCTGCGGGGAGTTACCGCAGTTATCACCCGGGAACTGGTCGGCTCTGAGGCGACGATCGAGATTGTCTCCGAGACCACTACGCAGGAACTGCTTGATATGCTCAGGACAAGGATGTCTGGTGTCGCCTTCACGGTCACCGGAGTTGCAGGTACGCGCATCGATATCAGGTTTGAGGACTAGGGGGACAGGGTGAAACACAGAGTTTGGATGCTGCTTGTCTGTTCATTGGTGATGGCTTGTGCAGCGGCTCCGCGACAGGGTGTTGCTGCGGATTCAACAGGTTCTGGCCTGCTTGCCCGGGCGAGCAACCGGTTCGGATTGCAGCTGCTGGCACAGCTCGCTGCGGCTCAACCGCAGGAGAATGTGGTCATTTCGCCCTTCAGTATCGCGACCGCGCTGCAGATGACGCTCAACGGTGCTGCCGGCGAGACCAAGGTCGAGATGGAGCGGACGCTTGAGCTGTCCGGAATGGGAGAGGTCAACCCGCGGGCAGCAGGACTCAGACAGGAGCTGACCAGAGCTGAACCGAAGATCAAACTGACGATTGCGAACTCTCTCTGGGCGCACCAGCGGTTTCCGATCAGGAAGCCGTTTCTCGAGACCAACCGGCGCTACTTTGCTGCTCAGGTGACCGCGCTCGACTTTGCCCGACCCGATGCGGTTACAAGAATAAACCGCTGGGTGAGTGAGAACACTAACGGGCTCATCCGGCAGATTGTGACCGAGCTGGATCCGGCAGAGGTGATGCTCATAATCAACGCGGTCTATTTCAAGG
>JBDRUL010000115.1:0-4439 GCA_039801305.1 Caldifarciminota bacterium
GACATTGCCCACTCTCTCGCAGTATACCAGATCACGCAAGGCAGTTGGCGGGCCTACCAGGAGTACCCTGAAAGACTGAGTAAAGTCACTGCCGAACAGGTGCGGGCCTTCGCTGACAGATTTCTGCTGCCAGAAAAACGCACTGTCGGGCTGCTCCTTCCGATGGACAAGAAGTAGGAAGCTGTGTTCTTAACCCGGCGGCTACCCTCGATTGCCGTGCTTGCTCTCATCCTACCGACAGCAGCCGAGGCGGTAACGCTACACCGTGATTCATTGCCAAACGGTTTGGTCGTACTGACCTACCCAGACCACCGCTTACCGATGGCCGACATAGCTCTCGTCTGCAGGTCTGGAGCGACATTCGATCCGCCTGGACGCGCGGGAACCGCAACTCTGACTGCTTACCTGCTTGCGCGTGGCACGCCAGACATGTCTGGCGATTCGGTATCGACTGTCATCGAGTATATCGGTGGAAAGTTTGAAGGCGAAGCTGATCATGACCGCTGTGTCCTCAGACTGCGGGTATTGACCAGGGACATTCCACTCGGACTTCGTCTTCTTGCCGACGGGACTAGAAGACCGTCCTTCGACAGCCGGGAGTTTACCATAGCTCGTGATCAGTTTCTTACCAATGCCCGACGTCGCTACGACTATCCACAGGCAGTCGTTTCCACAGAACTGGAAAGACTGCTGTTCGCTGGCCACCCCTACGCCTTCCCTGCAAGAGGCGACACGGGTACGCTCCCTTCAATCAGACGCGAGGATATAGTTGAATTCCATCGTACCCATTTCGTTCCCAATAACTGCTTCCTAGTCGCGGTTGGAGACATCGAACATGCGGCATTCATGGAGACAATTAGAGTCTACTTTGGCGACTGGCAGCCATCACCAGTCCCGCCCCTTGACGTTCCCGAAGTTGCCTGGCCTGAAACCACCACGATCAAGATCATAACTCGATTCGACATGAACCAGACGTACGTCCAATTTGGTCATCCTGGCATCTCAGTCAACGACACCGACCTGCTTGCCACTAGGCTGATGTCCTACATCCTTGGCGGCAGTCCGCTATCGTCGCGGCTCGGACTGTCGGTAAGAGAAGAAGGTGGTCTTGCCTATGACGTTCGCTGCTGGTTTGACCGCAGGCAGCTGAGCGGTGGTTTCCACGCCACCGTGCAAACCAGTAACCCTCGTCTTGCTCTCGAAAAGATGTTCGAGGAGGTGCGGCGAATGCACCAAGGGAGTATCAGTACTGCCGAGCTAACAAAGGCGATCAACTACTTCACCGGCAGCTTCCCGCTGACCTACAGTTCGAACCAAGGTAAGCTCAGACAGCTTATCAACCAAGAGCTCTTTCGATTCGGCGAGGACTGGCTCGACCGTTTCCCTGACGACGTACGTGCGATCACACTTGAACAGGTCAATCGTGCGGCACGCCAGCGGCTCAGGCCCGACCGGTACTACGTAGTCATAATGGGACCACTGCGGCCTGAAGATATTCAGTTTCCAGGGTGCAAACTCATCCAGTAGCGGAAGGGAGGGACGGACAATGCGCGTCTATGATGAAGTGATCAACAGGATGCAGACGGAAGGAGTAAAGTTCGTACAACTCTGGTTCTCCGACGTACTAGGATTCATCAAGGGTCTCACCATTCCCACAAGCGAACTCAAACGCGCGTTTGACGACGGCATAAGTTTCGATGGTTCGTCCATCCAAGGATTCGCACGCATAGAAGAATCGGATATGATTGCCCGACCTGACCCGACCACCTTTGCTGAACTCCCCTGGCCCGTTCAGGGAGAGAAGGCCGGTCGCATGCTCTGTGACATCGTTACTCCGGAGGGCAGGCCGTTTCACGCCGATCCTCGAGCTGTGCTGAAGAGGACAGCTGATCACGCCGCTAGAATGGGATTTCGATGTTGCGTGGGTGTGGAGATGGAATTCTTTTGTCTGAACGGTCCCGACTCTCCAGAAATCATCGACCGCAGCGGGTACTTCGACCTCACCCCTGCCGCACGCGGCGAGGTCATCCGCCACGAAATCATCAGTGCACTTGAAAAACTCGGCATAATTGTTGAAAACAGCCATCACGAAGTCAGTGCCAGCCAACACGAAATCGACCTGCGTTATGCCGACGCTGTCTCGATGGCCGACATCTTCGTCACCGCCCGGTTCGTAGCTAGACAGGTAGCCAAGAATCATGGGCTGCACGTCACTTTCATGCCCAAACCTATGTTCGGAATGAACGGCTCTGGGATGCACTGCCATCTTTCGCTCTTCGATAAAGAGACGAATCTCTTCTTCAACCCCAAGAATCCGCGTCAGCCATCATCTCTGTGCAGACAATTCGTTGCCGGTCTGCTGGAGCACGCTGCTGAGATTACGCTGGTCACCAACCAATGGGTTAATTCCTACAAGAGACTAGTGCCCGGTTATGAGGCACCAGTGTATATCTGCTGGGCACACATGAACCGGTCAGCACTAGTACGGGTCCCGGCTTTCAATCCCCACCGCCGCAATGCGGCACGTGTGGAGTACCGCTCTCCCGACCCAGCTTGCAACCCCTATCTGGCGTTCGCGGTCATACTGGCAGCTGGACTCGACGGCATCGAACGCCGCCTCAAACTCGGTCCAGAAAGCTCCAACAATATCTACCGCATGACTGACGAAGAAAGAGAGGCCGCAGGCATCAAGACTCTACCCAAGGACCTCTCAGAAGCAATAAGGGAAGCAGAAGGTAGCAAGCTCGTACGTCATACCCTCGGCGAAGAGCTTTTCGGCTACCTGATCAGGAACAAACGGCTGGAGTGGAACGATTACAAAGCTCAGGTAACCGAATACGAAATCAGAAGATACCTGCCAATCCTCTAGGTACCATGCCCAAAATTACTGGACCACCCCAGAGATTCGACGAAGAACTGAAAAAACCCGAATTTGAGGATATTCAGTCTGTACGCCGAGCAAGAAGCGGATGTGGTCTGGTCATTGGTTTGGTGCTGCTGATCGCCGGAGTGTTATGGTTCCTCCTGAAAGGACTGCCGGAAATCAGACGACGCCAACGAGCTTTGTTCCAAGACACATGGCAGGCACCGGAGCCGACGCCTTTTGTACGTGGAATTGACTACGATGTCCAAGATGACGATGAGTAACGGCTTTCTGCTGTGGCCAAACGGCAACCGAGAATTGCCCATCCATCCAGGCGATTCAGGAAACCGCTAGATTCTAGTATAGGGTTCGGTTCTTATCCTGTCGACCGTACCGGCACCCCCAAGGGAAGCACCCACTCTGCAACCAAGCAGGCTGGCGCATGCGAGATAGAAGAACGGGAGAGCGGGAATCCTGAAGCGACCGTCCGGCAGCGGAGCAGCCGCTAGAAGGTAGTAAACCCCAGCAGCAACAAGCAGAGCAACCAAGTCACGACGGCGCAGCGCTGCAACAACAGCAACAATCATTGCAAGAATCGTCACAAGCAGTTCCAATGTCGCTAACAGAACCGTGGCTGCCTTGGCAACAAGCGGGAGGTGAACATCACCCAGTATCCTCTCGGTTGTAGCAAGCTCCACATTCTTGTAGAATATGCGCAACACAATCTCGTCCGACTTAATACCCATAACAATACGCGCAAGTCCCCAGAAGTACACCTTGATATAGCGTGCGGGATCAGCCAGCATCCGTCGCAGACCCTCTCTGCCAAGCTGTTCTGCCAGCACAAGCGGATTGTCACCGGTCAGGCTGTCCGCATATGACCTCTCCATCGATACCCTCGCCTCAGGAAAAGAAAGACCTAGCCGATCGGCTTCCATCGCCGCCGCATTGTAGTAAAAGAGATTGTATCCGCCGAGAGAAGTGAAAGCCACCTTGCGGTAGTGGACGTAGTTCCGAACAGTCCATAGGACTGGCAGGAGAGAAAAAACAGAGAGCATGAACACCAGTCCGCGCCACCGCCGGTATGCAACCAGAGCAAGTCCGAAGGGGAGCCACGCGAACAATGCTACTGGCCGCACCATTGCCGCCAATCCCAGTAGTAAACCACTTCCCGCCAGCCAGAAGTCATCCTTTGAACTCCTTGCCCCAGTACCAATCTGAACCCCGGAGCGGAAGAACGCCCATAGCGAAAGAACAACCAGAAAGGCAAAGAGTGTCTCACTCATAACAAGGCCGGTATGGGCGATCGAGGGCAGGTCTGACGCCATCAGAACCGCGGCAATGAATCCGGCACGCTCGCCGAACAGGTTCACTCCGACAACAGACACAGCCAGTACGGTCAGTGCTCCAAGGAGTGACTGCACGATCAGAAGAGCCAACCGACTCTCACCCACCAGCGCGAGTAACAACGGATAGCCTGGCGTCCGGAAGGTCACCGGCGTAACACCGTCCCAGGAGAAGAAGCGATGCTGCCGCAGATTGTTAGCAAGCAGGAGATATTGCTGCGAATCAGTCA
>JBDRUL010000115.1:4449-4947 GCA_039801305.1 Caldifarciminota bacterium
TGAGGCGGTCTTGATATAGTAAGCCTCACTGCGCGGTTGTGCCGCCAAGGTACCTACCGAAAGATGAGATCTGTAGGCAACTGATACCAGCATCCTGACGGCAAAAGCTGCCAGCATCACCCAGAATATCCTAGGCGCTACTGCCGCTCTCACGCTGACCTTATACCGTCAACGCCACGGTTCGTCAAGAACCTTTCTGACTCCCGCTTGACCACCTGACAGGTGTCCCTAGACTCCAATAGTTGGCGCGCAGCTATGCTCTCATCTCAATCCTCTTCGTTGCTGCCATCACAGCCACGAATCCGCTGGGCGACTTCCCGCTGAACGACGACTGGTCTTACGGCACTGCTGTCCGTACTCTGCTGCAGCAGGGTCGACTCCAGCTGCACCCCTGGACTTCGATGCCACTGTTGACTCAGATCCTCTGGGGAACGCTGTTCTGCCTGCCCAAGGGGTTCTCTTTTTCTGCTCTCCGGATTTCAACACTCGTGCTAAGCC
>JBDRUL010000116.1:0-4942 GCA_039801305.1 Caldifarciminota bacterium
TTCTCCGTCGGGCAGTTGCGAACGGCACTGGCAAATTGGCAGACATTCCCGGGCAGAATGTGTGTGGCAAGACCGGTACTGCCCAGAAGGTGGTGGGTGGCAGACATTCTGCGACCAGGTCCCGGATGACATTCATCGGCTTCTTTCCGCAGGAGCAGCCGCGCTATCTGATTGCCGTGCTGGTGGACGAACCGAAGACCGTACGTTTTGCCGGCAGCGTAGCGTGTCCGCTGTTCCGGGATATCGCCATAAAACTGCTTGAACTGGAGCGGGTAAGGCAGGCAGGAATGAGCTCGCGGGGGAGAACGGATAGCCGCGGATGAAGAAGCTGGCAGAGCTGGTAAAGGGCATACCGTGTTCGATTGTGGGGAACGCTACGATCGACGTGAAAGGTATTGCTTATCACTCAGCGACGGTGAAGCCAGGGTATCTTTTTGTTGCGATAGAAGGGTTCAGAACGTCTGGTGCCGATTACATAGATGAAGCGATCAACCGCGGGGCTACGGCAGTGGCTACTGCAGACCTCCGCCGTATCCGCCGCAACTGGGTTGTCGGCATTCAGACGCAGAGTCCAAGGCGGTTTCTTGCTCAAGTGGCCAATCGCTTTTATGACTTTCCGGCTCGCCGTCTGGCGGTCGTGGGTATCACCGGCACCAACGGCAAGACTACGACCGCGTATATGCTTCGTTCTATTGCAAGACAACTTGGTATTGAGCCCGGTTTTGTCAGCACGGTTGAGTACTGGGACGGGATTGAGCTACGACCAGCGGCACAGACGACACCGGAGAGTCTTGATTTCGTGCAGATCTTGGCACGGCTGGCTGACAAGGGGGTGCCGCTCTGCATCGCCGAGGTTTCTTCCCATTCGTTGGAGCTGGACAGGGTGTTCGATGTTGATTTTCGAGTGGCGGTGTTTACCAACCTGACGCAAGACCATCTTGATTTTCACCGGACGATGGGAGCCTATCGTTCGGCAAAGATGAAGCTGTTTCAGGGGTTGATGCCGGCAAGCTGGGCGGTTGTGAACTACGACGATCAGATGGGCAGGGATATTCCTCATGAGACACGCGCCAGAGTGATTTCGTACGGGACCCGTCCGGATATTGAGCCGGTGCCGGACATCAGCGGCAGCATCCGCAGTGTCAGGTTTGACGGTCTGGAATGCACCATATCGGCCGAAGGCAGTGTTTTGCCGGTGCGACTGTGGCTGCCGGGGGAGCACAATCTATGTAATGCGCTTGCTGCGTTTGCAGCCGGTAGGGCACTAGGCTGGTCACCCGACAAGATTGTTGCAGGGCTGGAGTCCCTCAAACGAGTACCAGGACGGCTTGAGCCTGTGTCAAACGATGCCGCTAAACGGGTGTTTGTAGACTATGCCCATACTCCGGATGCCCTCGCGCGTGTTTTGAATACGGCTCGTACCATTGCCAGTGGGCGGGTGATATGCGTGTTCGGGTGTGGTGGCGATCGTGACCGTGCGAAGCGGCCGTTGATGGGACAGGTGGCGAGAGAACTTTCTGACTTGGTGGTAATAACCTCAGATAATCCCCGTACCGAGGATCCTCAGGCTATCATCAGCGATATTCTCAAGGGAGTCGGCTCCGGAGATGTGATAGTCGCGCCCGACCGGAGAGAAGCGATCAGAAAGGCTATGACAACTGCCAGAGATGGGGATGTAGTACTAATCTGCGGTAAGGGTCATGAAGACTACCAGATTGTTGGAGGCGAGCGTTTGCACTTTGATGACCGCGAGGTAGCTGCTGAGATCATGCGGGAGATTGGTTAGATGCTTTACCACCTGCTGGCACCGCTGCAGAGCATTTTCGGTCCGTTCCGTCTGTTTCGTTACGTTACGTTCCGGGGAGCTATGGCAGGAGCACTGGCGATAGTACTGGTGCTGCTCTTGGGGCCGGGACTCATCCGGCTTGTCCGCCGCCTGCAGCTTGGGCAGAACGTACGTGAGGAAGTGCCAGCGAGCCATCGCCAGAAGGTGGGAACACCGACGATGGGGGGGGTGCTGATTCTGGCGGCAGCGCTGTTGGGTATACTTCTGTTTGCCGACCTTGGCAGTGCGCGGGTTCTGATCGGACTGGGTGTGCTGGTGGCGCTTGGCGCATTGGGTGTCTGGGATGATTATGTTAAGGTAAGGGGGGGACGTGCGAGGGGGGTCAATAAACGAACAAAACTTCTGTTCCAGTTCTTGGTGGCAGCAGGAGTCGGCTGGTTGTTGTATCTGCTGCCCGCCGATCCGGCGCTGCGGACGATTACCAATCTGCCGCTGCTGGAGAAGGTGCGGGTCGACTTCCGTTGGTTCTACGTTCCGCTGGTGGTGGTGCTTATTGTGGGTTTCTCAAACGCAGTGAATCTGGCAGACGGGCTTGACGGGCTTGCTCCGAGCTTGCTGGTAATGTCTTTTGGCGGCTATGCAGTACTCGCCTACGTGGCCGGAGCGCTGCTTACCTTCGGCTCCTATCAGCTGCGCTTGGCAGACTATCTGCGGATACTATATGTGCCCGGGGCTGGTGAAATGGCTGTCTACTGCTTGGCATTGGCGGGTGCCTGTCTGGGATTTCTCTGGTTCAATGCCTACCCCGCGCAGATCTTCATGGGCGACACCGGTTCGTTGCCATTGGGTGGGGCACTGGCATTTGCAGCAGTTGTCTGTAAACAGGAGCTGTTGCTGCCACTAGTAGGCGGAGTTTTTGTCATAGAGGCCGTCTCGGTGATCCTGCAGGTTGTCTACTTTTATGCGACCCGCGGCAGAAGGCTTTTCAGAATGGCACCACTGCACCACCATTTTGAGCTGAAGGGCTGGCCAGAACCCAAGGTGGTTACCCGGTTCACGATAGTTGCTGCACTTTTGTCGATGCTGGCCGTAGCGACGTTGAAGGTTAGATAATGTCAGGTGCGCTCCAAACGACCGGAGTTCAGGTAAGACGGCCTAGCCTCGTCGACTTGGAGCGGAAGAGTTTCATAGTACTCGGTCTGGGTCGGTCTGGCGTCGCAGCAGCCCGGTTCCTTATTGACAGGGGTACGCGTGTGATGGGTTATGATGAGAATCGGGAGCGGTACAGTTCAGCCGAAGTTCGCCGCCTGCTACACAAAGGATTCAAGGTTGTCGATCGGGCAGAGGCTCTGCGCGGGGACTGGGCGATTGTAAGCCCGGGTTGGGACGATGGCCATCCGGCTATCAGGTTTCTGCGAAAGAGGCGCGTGCAGATTGCCGATGAACTCGATTTTGCCAGCTTGTTCGTGACAGGAACGCTTGTTGGAATCACTGGCACTAACGGGAAGTCTACAACTACGGCACTGACTGCGCGGATGCTTGCCGAGGCAGGACACAGGGTTTTTGTCGGGGGAAATCTGGCGCCGGGTAGACCCCTGTCAGCGGCGCTGGGGCAGCGCAGTTATGACTACTATGTTCTTGAGGTATCGAGTTTTCAGCTTGAGCGTACGCAGTGGTTGGCACCTAGAGTGGCGGCAGTACTCAATATCACTGCCGATCACCTGAATCGACACGGCAGCCGGGAGGAGTATGCGAGAGCCAAGATGCGCATCTTCGAGCGTCAGACTTCTTCAGACTTTGCCGTGCTCGGTTATGATGACGAGATCGTGCGAAGAATGGCAGTAAGCAAGGCAGAACGGTTCTTCTTTTCGGCAGTGCGACGGGTCAAGGGTAGCTACCTCAACTGTGGCTGGATTTGTTTTGACGGACAGAGGGTAGCTAGAAGTACAGATGTCAGGTTGCCGGGGCGGCATAATCTCCTCAATGCGCTCGCGGCCACATGCATATCGGCTCTACTCGGAGTTGAGTCGCGTTTCATCCGTCAGGCACTGGTACGTTTCAGAGGGCTTCCCCACCGGCTTGAAGTGGTGCGTCGGTTCCGTGGTGTTGAATTCGTCAATAATTCAATGTGTACAAATCCGGCGGCAGCTGTCCTGTCACTCGCAGCATTTGACCGTCCCGTAGTACTGATAACAGGCGGACAGAGCAAGGGACTGCCGATGGGAGAGTATGTCGAGACCATCCGGCGGAGGGCGAAGAGCGTGGTTCTTATCGGTGAGGTCAGCGAGGAGCTTGCCAGACAGTTGCGTCAGCGGGGATACAAGGAGTTCGTAATCACAGAAACCCTGGGTGCAGCAGTCAGACAGGCGGCTGCTGCTGCCCGACCGGGTGACGTGGTATTGTTCTCGCCGGGTTTTGCGAGCTTTGATATGTTCAGGGACTTCCAAGATCGCGGCAGGAGATTTGTACGTGAAGTACGCCGGCTTTCATAGGATATCATCGTTGGAGCTGATTGTTAGAGAACGGCCCACTGCTCCGATCGATCACAAGCTGCTGTTTGTAGTGGTTTCTCTGGCACTTTTCGGACTTGTGCTGGTATATGCCTCAACGTACCACCTTGGTAGTGCGTACCTGAAGTGGCAGTTCATCCGGGCAGGAATCGGTCTCGCAGCTCTCTTCGCAGGGATCAAGTTTGACCACACTGTTTTTGGAGGGCGGACCGGCCGGCTAGTCATTCTTCTTGTCAGCTTGGCGGCCTTGGCAGCGACAGTCGCGTGCGGTCAGCTGGTAGGTGTGACGCGTCGCATACTCGGGGCTGTCCAAACTTCGGAGTTTGCTAAGTACGCATTGGTCATCTGGCTTTCTGGCTATTTTGCTGACCTGAGAGATTCGGGTGATGCGTTGGGTTTCGTGAACTCATTTCTCAAGCCAGCGGCGGTGACAGCTTCCTTCGTCATCTTGACGCTGGCTCCGCCGGCAGTCGGTACCGCTGCCATTATGGCTGCCAGCGCCGCTGCGGTCTTTTTTGTTGCCGGTGTCAGGAAGCGTTACCTGTTTATTGGCGTGCTTGGCTCCGTTCTCCTGCTCGGAGGTGGATTGGCGCTCATGAGCCGGTATGATAGTGGTCTGCTGAGTAGGTTTGACTATGTCTTCAGA
>JBDRUL010000117.1:0-4814 GCA_039801305.1 Caldifarciminota bacterium
AATCGTTCGCAAGCACACAGGCATCCAAGGCGGCTCTGTGCAGCAGTACCTTTCTGCTTTGGCTCAGCAGCAACAACTGCGGAGAGAGCCGAGCGGCGACAGCTACCAGAGGTTTCCGCCGGGGGCTATCGTGGACGTGCCACCTGGCATTGAGTACCAGCTGGTCGGGTCGGGAATAGACCCAAGTCGGTATGTACCCGCGATCCAAGCTGAACTTCGAGCGGTAGCGGCCAGGTTGGCGATGCCCGAATACATGCTAAGCGGAGACGCGAGCAACGCGAACTATGCGAGCACGATGGTCGCAGAAGGCCCAGCCGTCAAAATGTTTGAGCGGCTGCAATCGGAGATGATCTGGTACGACAGCATCGTGTTGATGCGGGCACTTGAGCTGGCCGAGGAGAACGGCCGACTGCCGCCAGGAACATCGCAATCAGTCATCATTGACGCAGAGGCCCCGACGGTCATGGTGCGTGACCGGTTGCGAGAGGCACAGGCGGATCAGATTTTGCTCAGCATGGGCGTTGTGAGCGAGCGGACGATAGCGGCTCGTTATGGCTACGACCTCGACCAGGAGCGTGCTCAACAATAGCTGGCTGGTCGCACAAAAGCAGCTCGCACTCGCTCGCAAACGGTTTGCAGACCGGGTGCGGGCTGTGTTCGACGCATTGCCGGCAGTTCTGGCGAAGAGGGTTGCCCGGCTTGGTTTCAAGGCTCTGTCTCAGTTTCAGGCGGTTTTCGACGATACGCTTCGTAACGCGACCGAACTGATGCTCGCCCACCTCGGCGATCTGCTTGCCGATGCACGCGAGTCGTTCAGGAAAGCCGTTGCTGCCGGAAATGCCGAGGAAGCGTTGCAGATACTTGCTGCTGTTCTGAAAAAGCAGCAGCTCAGCGAATCGGTCGAGTTTACGGAACAGTGGGAGGTCAGCGACTTGCTTGCCAGGTTTCGGCGTGGCCGCTGGGACGGCACGATAGACCCAACCGATGCCGCCCGGATGGTGGCAGCACTGGCGTTTCCACCGCCATCACGGCAGGAGGTTGAGGATGCGCTTCGGCGCCCGCTCCCAGGCGGGCTGGACTGGGACACGAGGCTACGGAGCTGGGCACAACCGCTGCGAGGACAGATTCTGTCGCAACTCATAGACGGCCTGGCGAACGGTGAGAACGTTACCGACTTAGAGCAGCGTCTTCGCCCGATTACGGGCGGGCTGGCCTACAAGGCATGGCGCATCGCCAACACCGAAGCCGGTAAGGTGATGATGCGTGACTACCTTAGCCGCATTGAGGGCGCCGGCGATTTGCTCGCAGGACAGCAGATAGTCGCGGTAATGGACGAACGCACCAGGCCAGCCCACGCCGCAAGACATGGCACAATCTACTGGCGACAGCAAAACGGCGAGTACAGGTCAGAACGCGGCGATCTGATGCCCGACCTGCCGGACGCCCCGAACTGTCGCTGCATCTTCATCCCGGTCATGCAACCGCCCCCAGCAGCGGGTGCAGACCTGGTACGCACAGCTGATAACAAACTCATCGCTGACCACCTTTCGTATGCAGACTGGTGGGAACAAGCGTCGGAAGCGGAACGGAAAAAAGCGGTTGGTGCTAAACGTTACGAGACGATGCAGCAGGTTTTGGGGGGCCAGACTCCAAGCTGGCACGATTTTCTTGACGTTGACGGCAAACGTCTGCTGACTCCTGACGAGCTGCGAGCGGAGCATCCAGCCCTCCGGCTGCTGCGAATCACGGAGCTCAAGCGACAGGCGATTGAGCAAAGTTTGCAGTACCGGGACGTTTATTCACGGCTCACGGTAGCTGACGCAGAAGAGGTGCCCAAAATTGTGTTTCGCCGACTCGGCTGGAGTCCATATTCGCAGAAAGCCCAAACAGCGGTTGAGTGGGCGTTCCTGCGGGGTATGGGACTCGCTGGTCCGGAAGGTCGCCAGGAAGCGATGCGACGTGCGGCCTGGCTCAACGCAATGCACACTGCGCAGGAGGCGGTCCAGGAAGCTGTGGCGAGGCTTAACAGAGTTACACAATTGCAACAGTTGGCAGATGCTTTCTATGGTCGCGCCCAGCACATAATGGCTGGAATGAGCGTTGACGAGTGGGACACGTTAAGGACGATACGCGAGAAAATGAGAGTGTACGCCGGAACAGCTTACGTGATCGAATCATTCTTCCTGCCTCGTGACCAGCAAGCAGACCTCAGAGGCTTCCAGGTACTGAACGCCCTTAGACAGCGGCTGGGACCGGATGGCATGAGTTACGACTGGACTATTGAAAAGGCGATGAACATGTTGTCTCGGATTTGTGGCTCGCATGTGCGCAATGCTCTAAGCAACATTGGGGGGAAAAAGCTACGCTTCGGAGGTCCTGTCAGCCGCTCTTACTACCGCGTAGGCCAAGGGCTGGTGAGGATGGATCCTGGACAAGGTCCCTCAGTGGTCGCTCACGAAGTTGGGCACGCACTTGAAGAGGCCATACCGCAGCTGGGACAAGAATGCCTACGTTACTACGAAGATGCGACACGCGGAAGTACACCAATAGAGGTCTTGCCGGGCGAATTTGTCAGGCAGAGAACGGACGGTCGCTTGTGGCCAGACGTTCCTGATGATGACCTGCTGCGATCTACACAGCCAAGACCGATAAGGTACATGGGGAAAGACTACGGCGGACGGGCCACCGAGATAACCTCGCTGGTGCTGGAAACGATGTTTTCTGAGAGGCCCGGGGACCTGAAGGAGTTGCTTCGCAACTCACCAGACATTGTCGAGTTGGTACTACGGCATCTAAGATAATCGAGGGAAATTACAGAGGCACGCAGATGGCAACTACTAGCGCTCCCACGCCTCCTCCGGATGTTCAAATCGTGACAATCCGCCATCCAAGGTCTGGATTGGTGGAGAAGGCGACATCGCGCTCTTTTCGTTACAACGAATGGGAGTGGGAGCCTAAACGAGTTGATATGGACATGCACGAGGCTCGCAGCGCTCGCTTGCATGATTATGAGGATGGCTATGGTTTTGGTTCGGAACTACATGGTGCAGAAAAGAGAAAACAAAAGTTTGCGCAGATGCCTATCCAGGTGCGACAGGAACTGAAGAGGCTTGGATACCTGCAAGACATCGCCCTGTACTGTTGGCTAACAGATGCCCAAGTTATCCGCTACGAAGTCGAAGGCGTACTGGAACCCCAGGTTGACCATATAAGAGCAATAGTCCAGCTCTTCCGCCAACTTCTGCCGCAGCATATTACGATCACTCCGGAAAGTGTCGAAGTGCGGGACGTCCTGTCCTGGGAACCAGAACCCGACGCGATCTACTAGGTGGAATTCAAGCGCACGATCTGGGCATGTCGGTCTGCAATTCGTCGCCTCACGACAACTGTTATTGCGCCGAGATTGCTGAGATACTTCGCAGCAACGAGCACATGTACGGGCGTATCGAGCTTGTGCTCATTGTTCGGGACGGTCGCGTTGTGCACTCGTTTCTGAACGAACAGCACGTGCACCGTTTCCAGGAATGCGGCAACGGGAGCGGCCTAGTGGTCTGTACAAGCGAGTCCGGGACTGTGCGAGTGCAGAGACGCAGGGTCTTGACGCAAAAAAGTTCCGAGCGTAGTGTGTAGGTAACAGGTTCTTTGGAATGTTCCTGCCTTGCAGCCGGGGGTACCGGGCGAGGCCAGGAGCGACTAGCGGGACAAGAGCCTGCTAGGCTCATGGCTCATCGTGCGGGACCGAGGCTGCTATGGCGGTAACAAAAACGGAAAACGGCGTCGAGTTCCCAGCTGAGGCGTATGCTTACGTTCCCGATCCCGAAAAGCCCAGCACGTGGAAGCTGCGTCTATGGGAAGACCCGGATAAGAAAGAGACGCCCCGCCAGGTTGGAATGGCCGTTGCCGCGTTGAGTCCAGGCGGGTTTCGCGGCAACCGGGTCGAGATTCCAAGGGAAGACCTGCCCGCAGTAAAAAAGCGGGTCCTGGCGGCCTGGAAGAAAGTGCATCCGGACGCCGAACCGGATGATGTTCCCCCGGTGTTGCGGGACGTCACGGAATCGTTAAACCAGCTTGAACAGTTCGTCGAATACGTCACCAGCAAGCACCTAGGCCTGCGGGTTAATCGAGAGTCCGGCGTTATCTACGGCGTGAAAGTGCTTGGACTGCACAGCCGAAACGGTCGGGTTTACAGCCCAGCGGCGGTACAGGCAGCCACAAAGTTGTACGAAGGCAAGCCAGTCAACGTTGACCACGCCATCGGCAGGCCGCGTTCCTACCGGGACAGAATCGGGAAGCTCGTGAACGTGCGTTTCGACCAGGACGGTCTGTATGCCGACTTGCTTGTCAATCCGAAGCATCCGCTCGCGGAGCAGCTGTTCTGGGATGCCGAGCACGCTCCCGAAAACGTTGGTCTTTCACACGACATTCGAGGTAAGTCTCGATACGACGGGACGACGACTGTGGTTGAGGCGATTGAAGAAGTACGCAGCGTTGACCTAGTTCCTGAACCTGCTACCACACGTGGGCTGTTTGAGGGGACTGCCACTTCTACCTCCCCGACGACAGGGGACGCGGCTCAACTTCCTCCCGCCACTGGTTCCCAGAACCCTGGTGACTTCCCACCTGGTCCAACGCAGTCCCCTCAAACAGCTCACGGAGACGGCCAGGCTCAGGATGATGCGGACGACGATGTTGACCTCGACCGGTTGCCCGACGAGGCGTTCGCCATTGTGCTGCCTGGCGGAGTTCGCATCCGCGACAGAACGTTCCCGCTTACTAAACGCTGGTTCCCGATCCACTCGCCAGCGTGGGTCAAA
>JBDRUL010000118.1:0-4813 GCA_039801305.1 Caldifarciminota bacterium
GCAAGATTTCCCGAGTCAAACCCATCCGGTTGTTTCGTCGCGGATTCCGACATCTAGCAAATCCTTGGTAGTTGCTCACCCTCAAGCATCATCAAGGGGCGGAGAGAGCCTAGCCGCGTCCTTAACCATACTCCTTGAGGACTCCGTACCACCTCGCCAATCAGACCTGCCGCCTTTCCAGTAGGCAAGCGACGCATACACCTAACAATCCGAGGAGCAGCCTCAGCAGCTGCGATAATCACCACTTTACCCTCATTTGCCATATAAAGCGGGTCGAGACCCAGCAACGCCGAAAGTGCCTTCACCTCTTTCCTTAAGCATAAGGCCGATTCGTTAATCACAAAACCAAGACCAGTGGTCTCACTAAATTCGTTGAGAGTCGTAGCCAGCCCCCCGCGCGTAGGATCACGCATCACACGAACACCTCCAACCGCCAAAACCTTGGCAACCAATCGATTCAGCGGCACACAGTCACTCTGTATTCTGGTTTTGGACCCGTATCCAGAGCGAGCTATTCCCACGGCTGCCTCGTGCTCTCCGATCCCCCCGTTCAGCAGGATTGCGTCGCCTGACCTTACAAACTCGGGCCCAAGCCTAATCTTCCTATCGACAAAGCCAATGCCAGTGGTATTGATGTACAGCTCCTCCCCACTACCCCCCTCAATGACCTTCGTATCACCCGCAGCAATAGTTACACCTGCCTCCTGTGCCGTTGCAGCTATCGACTGGCAGATGCGTTCCAACACGTCAACGCGCAATCCCTCACGGATAATCATCCCAAGAGTCAACACCTGGGGGACAGCTCCCATTACAGCAAGGTCATTAACCGTACCAGTAACCGCCAGTCTTCCGATATCTCCACCAGGGAAAAACAGGGGTTGCACCACATATGAATCAGTGGTTACGCACAACCGGCCTGCATCCGTATCGATAATCGCACCATCAGCCAACGGCTCCAAAGCCGGATTCGCAAAATACCTAAGAAATAACTGTCTTATTAACCTGTGCATCTTCCTGCCGCCCGCGCCATGACCAAGTACGACCCTGTCTTCAATCACCGCAGCAGAAAAGACAGGTGGGTATGTACTCAGTCTAGATGAACGAGCCAAATCAACCTCAAGTCATCAATTCCGCCGGTCGGTCATGCCAAACCAGCGCTCGTAGCGAAAGTAAGCCGCACACGCTCCCTCGGAGGATACCATACAGGGGCCGACTGGACTTTCAGGTGCACAGATTCTGCCGAATAGTTCGCATGCTGTCGGTGTAATTATGCCTAGCATCACTTCGCCGCATCTACACGCTTCGGAAAGCCGAACCGCAGAAGTCCTCGTAACAAGACCGGTTTTTTCCCGGGCAATATCGAAACGACGACGAGCATCGAAAGAGCGGAACTCGGACCTGAACCCCAGTCCGGAGTTTGGAATCAGGCCCAGTCCCCTCCAGTTCGAATCGGTCTTTTCAAAAACCTGCCTCATCAAGTTTCGAGCTCGCCGGTTTCCCCTTGGCATGACGATACGTCTATACTGAACCTCTACTTTCGCACTTTCCCCATGCTCCATCGCAAGTAGTTGAGCCAAGAGCATGAGTAGTGCCTGAAGCACATCAGACGCCTCGAATCCGGCTATAACGCATGGCAATCCGAAATCTTCGGCAAGGAACCTGTAAGGCTCATGACCGATGATGGTAGAAACATGCCCTGGCAGCAAGAAACCATCGAGTCGAGCGACATCCGCACGTGACTTCTCCAGCTGTTCCCGGTATTTCACCACCGCCCTTAGCGCAGGCGGGATGAGTTTGAACATGGGCAGCACGGAGAGATTAGTGATCCTGAGTTTCCGTGCTTGAACCACAGTCGCCGCGACCGTTGGCGCAGTAGTCTCAAAGCCGACACCGATGAATACGAACTCTCGACGGGGGTCACTCTCTGCTAACCGCAAGCAATCTAATGCTGAATAGACAACCCTCACGTCTGCACCATCTGCTCTACTTTTTTCGAGGGTTCCTATCGATCCCGGTACCCGCATCATATCACCAAAAGTCAAAACAGTTACTCCCTTAAGTCGCGCAATGGCCACAGCCGCATCGATTTCAGCCGAACCTGTCACACAAACTGGACATCCCGGGCCTGAAAGAAGCCGAAGACGCGAGTCAACACCACGGCGGATACCAAAATATGATACAGCCATAGTATGAGTACCACATACCTCCATGAACGTAACGACTTCACGACTAGAGCAAACTCTTTCGACAAGATCGTTAACCCCCCCGAGCAGGCGACGCCCAAACTCATCGTCAACTCTCATCGGGTGGGATTATAGACCGACCCCGTTACTGGTCAAACAGCTCACCCTACAATTGCTTGCTGGGCCTAATGCTAATCTGGTCTATCAAGACTAGATGTCAGCTGGCGCCCCGGAAACCGCCGAAGACTGCCGTCAGAACCCCCTATAAACCCCGAACGAGGCGACAGAAACGGCGTTTGCCTGCCTTCAGTACTAATGGCGTATCGCCAACCTCAACAACTAGGGCAGCGTCTTGGACTCGCCTGTCATCAAGGTAAACGGCACCTTCCTGCAGCTTCCTCTTGGCCTCGCTCTTCGACGAAAACAAACCAGCTCTTACGAGAAGTTCCACTATTGCCATACCGCTCGAAGGAATTACGAATTCAGGAATCCGCTCTGGAGCCTGACGGTCACGGAACACTCTGTCGAACTCTGCCGCAGCTTGGCGCGCTGCCTCTGCAGAATGGTACTTAGCTACAACCTCTTGGGCCAACTCTGCCTTGATGCTACGAGGATTCTCGCCTGCACGCAAACGCGCCGCTACTTGCTGAATGCCAGTCTCATCTCTGTCGGTGCAAAGACGAAAATAGTCCAGTATCATATCATCTGTTATGGACATTAATTTGCCAAACATCTCATCAGGTGGTTCAGCTATGCCGATATAGTTGCCGTGTGATTTTGACATCTTCTGCACCCCGTCCGTCCCTATTAGCAGGGGCACCGTCATTACTATCTGTGGCTGCTGGCCAAACTCCCTCTGCATTTCACGCCCCACAAGCAAGTTCCAATATTGGTCGGCCCCGCCGAGTTCTACGTCCGCTCTGACTACTACAGAGTCGTAGCCTTGAAACAAAGGGTAGAGCAACTCATGAATATGTACGGGGACCCCTTCGCTGAGACGTCTCCTGAAATCATCGCGCTCAATTGTACGGGCAACAGTATACTTAGAAGCAAGACGGATAACGTCAGCCGCGGTCAAAGTACCCGCCCACTCGGAATTATATCTTAGCTCGCACCTATCAGGGTCTAAGATACGGAATAGCTGCTCTTGGTATCGCGCCATATTGTTTCTGACCTCGTCGTCAGTAAGTTGAGGACGCGTCTTGGATCGACCCGACGGGTCGCCAATCTTGGCAGTAAAATCTCCAACTATGAGGACTGCAACGTGACCAGCGTCTTGAAATTGACGCAACTTACGCAACCCCACTGCGAACCCCAAGTGAATCTCAGGCCCAGTTGCGTCGATCCCATACTTGACTCGTAAAGGGCGTCCCGATCTCTTCGATGCTGCCAGACGGTCCGCAAGCTCAGCAGGCGTCTCAACCCTGTCAGTCCCCGCCAAAAGCCTCTGGAGCTGCAGGTTTATGCTATCAACGTTACTATGCACTGCCTACATCCTACAGTCTCCGAAATCCTCGGGGTTCATTGAACGCAAACGTGAACGCATCTCCGCTAGACGTTGTTCGTCGTCGGGAGAAACGTACTGAGCCGCTCTATCCATGACAGCTTCGTCAACATAGATCGGCGCAGCATCACGCAAAGCAAGACCGATAGAATCAGACGGTCTCGCATCAATCGTAATCACCTTCCCCGAAGACTCAACGACAACCTCAGCATAAAACGTATCGTCTTCGAGCCTTGTCACTATCACTCTAGCGACCCTACCACCGAGCCCACGTATGATAAGACGCATTAGATCAAGTGTAAGCGGCCGCGCAAATTGGGTTCCTTCAAGGGCATACGCAATGGCCGCTGCTTCCATCGGTCCGATGAAAATCGGCAACACGCGATCACCGCCCTTCTCCCTTAGCAGTGCTACCGGCGAGTTGGTGCTGCTGTCAATCAGTATTGCTTCTACCCTTACCTCAACCACAAAGACACGTGAAGGTCAGTCTGGCTACACAGACTCTTCCACTACCCAGAGCTTGACAGAGGCGGTAACCTCATATCCCAGTTTCACTACGACGTCATAAGTTCCTGGTGCTCTTATAGGTTCTTCCAATACAATCGAGTGCTTGTCGATTTGATACCCATGTTCAGCCAGCAAACCGGCAATGTCACCAGTTGTCACCGCGCCAAAGGCTCCCTCCCTGCCCATCCTTAGGCTCGTTTTCAATGTTACTCTGTCGAGCCGATCCGCCAATTGAACCAGTTTCTTCCTAATCTGCTCCTGCCTACAGCTGAGTTGACTCTTAATAGATTCCAGCTGCGCAAGACTGGCCGTTGTTCCCGGCATCGCCAGTTTACGTGGGAAAAGAAAGTTGCGGGCATAGCCATCGCGCACGGTCACCACATCCCCGCGTTTACCCAACCGATCAACATCGGCAAGAAGAATTACTTTCATTAAAAAGCTGCTACGCTAGGATGGCAAGAACTCGCGCATTCTTGACAGCTCGAGCAAGCCGTCGCTGATGCCTAGCACATAGGCCCGACACGCGGCGCGAGACAATCTTACCTTTCTCAGTAAGAAAATCCCTTATCACGGGATCACGGTAGTCTACTTCTGACTGTTTGCGCTCACAGAAACAACA
>JBDRUL010000119.1:0-4726 GCA_039801305.1 Caldifarciminota bacterium
CTGGGTATTGTTGCTGCTATCGTGCTGGTTGTGATTATGTTGGCGGTACGTGGGGGAGGAAGCAAGCCGGCTGTCAGTTCCTTGCGCAGTAGCCGAGCTAGAGAGAGCTCCAGTGTGTCAACTGATGAGCAAGCAGGGTCACGTCTTCGTCGTTCTAGTCGCAAGGATAGAGCGCTAGAGCGTAGTGCCAGACGAACGCGGGAGCGTAGAGCCGAGAGAATTCCCGCGAGCCGGAAGTCGACCAGTAGTGTACGCACGGAGCGTTCTCGAACTGCCTACGGTGGGGGCATCCGTCGGTCAGGCAGACAATCGGGTGTGCCAATCTTGAACGGTACTGATGGTACCAGTACCGCTGTGTTCTCAACTAGGGTTGTTCGCAAGGGAGAGGATATTGATGGCCGTCGGGTGGTCGATGTCGGACAGAGTTCAGTGACGGTTGAGTACCGCAATGAGAGATATCAGGTGAAAGTAGGTGAACCACTCTACCGGTAGTAGCTGGTGTGGAGCTGCTGCAAAGGCGGCTATCGTCAATAGTAGTTTCGGTAATAGAACGTGCGGGGTGGCTGCGGTCGGGATCGTAATGCTGACCGCCATAGCGGGCATCGCTCTCAGCGCCGAGCTTGTCTTTAACGGAGATTTTGAGCTTGGCCCTGACTCAGGGTGGGAGGTTGTCCGCTGGGGAGAGTTTCCCGATACCGGTAACAGTCGCTTGCGGTACCGCCATGATTTCTCTCCCGATCGAGACTTTGAGGTGATGATTCACAAGATGCTGCATCAGGGGATTAAGCTTCAACAACGGATCGAGATTCCTTGTCTCGACCTTGCGTTTTTCGTTTCGTGTCGCCTCACTAGTAAGACAGAGAGAGAATCACTGTATGCAGCGGCAGCGATTTTTCTGGAATACCTCAATGCTCAGGATTCGGTTCTGGGAGAGACGCGGATCTATTCCGCAACTTGTGGTTGTGATTGGCGAAGTAGTCCGCGACTGCATTTACTCCGGGCTCCCGATTCGCTGAGCTGGCATAGCTACCAGCTTAACATTAGGACCGAACTCGAGAGCCTGTCCGCCGTGGTCCCGGATTCAGTTAAAGCGATACGGCTGGGTTTACTCGCGTTTGTGCAAGGGAACTGCTGAATGGTCTATCCAGCGGCGAAGGTCTTCGCCGATGACATCTCGCTGCATACGACAGAGAGGCCTGCCCTCAAATATAGGTCATTCCGCATTCTTGACCAAGGCGGTATCCCCAATTCCAAACTAGATCCCGGCGAGACGGCTGAGTTGGTTTTGCTTCTTCGGAATGCTGGCGCTGCCGCTCCCTCGACTGTAGCGAATCTGGTGAGCTGCAGTCCTTTTGTTGAGGTCTTGGATACATTTGGTGCATTCCCTGCGTGTGCTGCTGGAGAAACGGCTGTTTCACAGACCGACTGGTTCGTGGTAAGGGCGCTTACCTCTGCACCGGTCGAAGTTCCCTTGTGGTGTATTCTTGTGCTGTCTGGAGACAGTTATGCCGATACGCTACGTATCCCCTTGATAGTTGGGGATTCGATGAACCTCGCTACTGGACCTGATGCAGGAGGATACTGCATCTTCGATTGGACAGACTCTTGCTATCAGCAGCTTCCCGAATATGACTACTTTGAGCTCAGTGGACTGGGAACGAGACTGGCTATTGGTGATGATGAGACGCGAGTGTTACCGCTTCCTCTTGGGTTTGGGCCGTGGCGTTTTTATGGTCAGAGTTATGACAGTATTTCCATATGCTCGAATGGTTGGGTTGCGGCGGGTTCTACGGAACGTTGCGATTTCGTTAATGTAGAGCTGCCCTACGTAGGAGCACCGCCAAACATCGTAGCGTTTGTCTGGGACGATTTGGCTCCGTCATTAGGCGGTGACATCTGGTATATGTATGATTCTCTCCGTCATCGTTTCATAGTGGAGTTTGATTCAATCCACTACTTTGGCCTCCCTGATCGTTGGGAAAAGGTTCAGGTACACTTGTATGATACAACGATCCGGACGCCGACAGGCGATAACTCCATGACAATTCAGTTCCGCACGGTAAATGACTTTCGTTCGGCAACGGTCGGATTGCAGAATCAGGATGGGACAGTCGGACTCACATATGTTTGGAATGAGCATCGCCCCCGGACTTCCAGTCCGTTGTTGGCACAGCGAGCGCTCCGCTTTGAGACAATGCAGCTTCTCTGTTCCCATGAGCCGATCTATGCAACCGTTGGGTTACCGCGGCTTTCTGTTGTTCCAAGGTTGTTCCGATCTGGTGTTTTCTTGAAGACCGAGGAAACTACGGGGCTATCCATGAGAATTTGCGATATCGCCGGGCGAGTGATCAGAACCATTGCTTGCCGGATTCATGAGGAGGTCTACTGGGACGGGTGCGATTCTTTTGGTAGCCGAGTCGGTCCGGGGGTATATTTTGTATACGTTGCCGGATGTCCTGCAGCTGTCGCGAAGCTTGTTTGCGTCAGTCACTAGTCTAAAGCTGGTGAGCCTTGCTAATTCTGGAATAATGCGTTTTGATGACGTTTCCGCAATATATGGAATGTTGAATGATCTGGCGCATAGAGGTCAATAAGGTTACCAGCGATCCCGAGGAACTCTTGCTGGAGTGCAAGGCGCGCGAACTCGGATTATGTGGGCTAGCACCGATCCGATTGACTAAAGTGTATTACCTTGAAGGCAATGTTAGCAGAGAGCAGGCAGAGAGAGCTGCTGTCGAGCTTTTCTGCGACCCGATTTGCGAGACTTGTCGTGTAGTTAAGGGAAATGTCGGCGGCACAGGCATTGAGATTGCCTATAACTCTGGTGTTACTGATCCTAGTGTTGAGAGCATTGAGAGGGCATTGGCCGATATGGGCTTGTTTTCTTGTCGGGTCCGAACGTCCCGGATTTATGAGGTGAGCCGGGTGATGCAGGAAGAGGAACGTGATTTACTGGTACTTGGGGTATTGATGAATCCGGTGGTGCAGCATGTGTCGAGACCAGGCGAAGATCTGTTTGATCATCACCGATCCTTTCGGTTTTGTCCACGTTATGTGAGGCTGATAGATTGCCCGGCTAGTACGCTTGAGCAGATATCCCGTGAAGGCATGCTGGCTCTGAATCTTGCAGAGATGCGGGCGATTCAGCGATACTTCAGAAGGGCAGGGCGTAATCCGACAGACGCAGAGCTAGAGACTCTTGCGCAGACTTGGTCAGAACATTGTCAGCATAAGACGTTTCGCGGTCGTATAGTGATCAACGGACGTACGATCGACAACCTGTTGAAATCGACGATCTTCAGGGTTCAGGAGGAACTCAGATACCCGTGGGTGTTGTCAGCTTTTCACGATAACTCGGGGGCTATTGAGTTTGATGCTAACTATGCCATTACCTTCAAAGTGGAGACGCACAACCATCCTTCGGCGCTTGAGCCATACGGTGGAGCGGCGACCGGTGTGGGTGGGGTCATAAGAGACTGTTTGGGAACTGGGCTTGGTGCTAAGCCAATTCTGAATACGGATGTTTTCTGTTTAGGGTACGTGACCAGAAGTCCCGAAGAGGTACCGCAAGGTGCGGTGCATCCCAAGCGGTTTCTGAGAGGGGTTGTTGCTGGTGTGCGCGATTACGGCAATCGGATGGGTATTCCCACTGCCAATGGGGCAGTATTCTTTGACGACGGCTTCCTGGGAAATCCTCTCGTGTTTTGCGGTACGCTCGGGGTTATTCCACGAGACAAGATCAAGAAACGCGTGCGGAAGGGTCAAGCAATTGTCCTGCTAGGCGGTTGCACTGGTCGTGACGGTGTTCATGGCGTGACTTTTGCCTCGCTGGCGCTGGGAGAGATCAAGTCCGAAGCTGGTAGTACAGTTCAGATAGGCAATCCGATAGAAGAGAAGCGACTTCAAGACTTAGTCTTGGCGGCAAGAGACCGCGGCCTGTTTTCGGCGATAACTGATTGTGGTGGAGGTGGTTTGTCCAGTGCAGTTGGAGAGCTGACCGCGCGCCATGGCTGCGAAGTGTGGTTGGAAAGGGTCCCGCTGAAGTATCAGGGACTGGCTCCTGCCGAAATATGGATATCAGAGGCGCAGGAACGGATGATTGTGCTGTCCGAGCCAAGTGTTGTCGACTCGTTACTTGAGCTGGCGCGTTCCTACGACGTTAGAGCCACTGTGATAGGTCGTGTTACCGATACGCGACGGCTGCAGGTGTATTACCGTAACAGACTAGTAGTAGACATAGGTATGCATTTTCTGCATAACGGTTGGCGCGTAACCACGCGTACTGGTCATTGGTGTCAACCTGATGTACCGGAGCCGTTCGTTAGGTCTGATCAAGACCTTAACGATGTATTACTCAACCTTCTCTCTTCGCCTAACATTGCCAGCAAAGAATGGATTACTCGACAGTACGACCATGAGGTGCAGGCGGGAAGTGCGATGAAACCGCTGACAGACTGGGAGGGACGTGGGCCAACCGATGCTTGCGTAGTGGTGCCATTCCTCGATTCGAAGAGAGGATGTGTTGTTGCTTGTGGTATCCGTCCGCGTTTAGGGCTGATAGATCCGTACTGGATGGCAGCTTCGGCTATCGATGAGGCACTTCGCAACTGCGTTGCGGCAGGGGGGGATATCGAGCGGACAGCTCTACTTGATAACTTCTGCTGGGGGAGTCCGGAGCGGCCCGAGCAGCTTGGGGGGTTGGTTCGTGCTGCAGAGGCCTGCTATG
>JBDRUL010000120.1:0-4714 GCA_039801305.1 Caldifarciminota bacterium
GCAGCTGGGGTGTGACGGCGAGGTTGACCTGCGGGTCTTCGACGCCTCTGGCAGATGCGTCCGGACGCTGGTCAATGGTACGGCAAAGGCCGGCAACCACCTGACGGTCTGGGACGGTACCGATGACCAGGGACATAACCTGAGTCATGGCGTCTACTTCATCCGCCTGACCACACCCACTGCGACAGCCAAGACCAAGACCGTGCTGGCAAGATAACAACGTTCCAAACTCAAGAAGGGGCGGGCATACCCGCCCCTTCTTCTTATCCCCTGCAATCAGGCCGGCTTCCCAGTTACCCCGTACAGAATGACCAACGGTCGCCCGGACAAACGCTCGCGAAAACCCCCAAATTATACCTATTGGTATAATTATTGGCTAACCATCGCTTTCTCAGATAGATAAGCCGAATAGTGGCTCTCAAGACATCAACAATTCACCACTTGCTCTATCATTTGGCAGCTATCTGCCTTCGGGACAGGGGCTTTGATGGGAAATTACCCCCAAAACAGAGGAAGTCCTCAGGTCAAGTTTGGCAGGGGTACAGTCTGGGGGATACTCTATGCGATTCTGTGGCAGTCTCATTCTGTTGCCCTCTCTTGGACCCTGTCCAGGTATCCCGGTGAAGCCATGCTCAGTACCCCTTCCGAGACTCTCATGCAAGCCCGCAACCGGGCTCATCTTGAGAATATGTTCGGGAATCTTCTCCCAACTTCTCTCAACACTCTTACCTGCATCCCCTTGGCAGTACCTCCTGAAATCCAGCCTGTAACTCTCTGAGCAGCGCCTCGCCCAGCTCCACGACAGACCCTGTTCTGATCTCTGTTCCCATCCTTCTGTCCGACACGCTGCCCGGTAAGCATGAACTCGGCTCAACGACAGATATTCACACAACGTCTATTCGCAAGTATTATGTCATAGTGGACAAGAACAGGTCAGCATTGCAAGCTGGTGCAGGAGAAATTGAAGGCAGCGGCGCAAACAGGTCGTCAGCCAACCACTGAACTTCCACTACCCCGCTATGGGCTCGGCACTCTTCCGGCTTCTCACCACTCTGCTCGTTGTCCTGGCAGCCATTCTCGTTCTCAGCCTGCCTTTTGTCATAGCCGGACGCCGATTGCCGATCAGCCGGTTGATAGTTTACGCCGATTCAGGTTACGTTCCCGCCGATTCGCTGCCCCTCGACTCCAGCCGCGCTGCGAACGCGCTTTCTGCTGTTGACGACCCGGAGCTTCGTATTCCAATTACCGAACTGGGCCTTGTGCGATCACTCAAACTGACCCCCGATGGCGACATCACTCTGATACTTGCACTGACCACACCGCACTGCCCCTACGCTGCCCGCCTGGCACAGGATGCATTTCTTGCGCTTCAGTCCTTACCTGGCGCCGGCCTCGTCACCGTCCGCGTAGACCCGGCAATCAGGTGGCGCCCTTCGGACGCAACTGAACGGGCACGCCAGGACTTCTATCGCCGCTTCATCAATGACTCCAACCGCAGCCGTTAGAGCACTACTTCTCGGATTTGCCTCGGCTCCATCCTGCGCCACTCTCTGCCTGCCGGTAATGACACCGCTGCTGGTTTCGCTTCCCAGACATGGCCTGCGCGGTCCTATCGTTACCCTTCTCCTCTTCTCCGCGGGCCGGCTCGCCGGCTACGCTGCTGTCGGGCTGCTTGCCGGTCTGTTGGGCAAGAGTATCCCGGCTTTTCTCTTCCCGTCAGCCTATCTCTTGCTGGGTACGCCGAGTATCCTTTACGGAACAGTCCAATCCTTTCCGCAGCTCGGACTCTGCCGGGTACTCAGACCACACATAACATCAAGCTGCTATGCCCTGCCTCTGGGAATACTCGCCGGCATCAACCTCTGTCCGCCGTTTCTGCTCGCAGTATCTGCTGCCGCAGAGCTCGGTCAACCGCTCGGCGCAATGCTCTTCTTTGTAATGTTCTTCCTGGGTACCACCGTCTGGCTCCTTCCCCTCAGCCTGACCGGAACGCTGGCAAGATTCAAGCCGGTGCAGCAGGCCGGACGGATTCTCGCAGTGGCAGTGGGGCTGTGGTACTTCTGGCTGGGAATAAGTGCTGTCTGGTAGCCACTGCCAGAAAGTCCTGTCAGAACAGCTGCACCTGACCGCCGGCAAATCACCCCGAGCTCAACTCAAGGCAAAGTAAAGGAAGAAACCCGGAACAACTCCTGTGCCGTGTGTTACCGGTTGTGCCAGTATACAACCGTTACCTGCGTCTTACCCCTCTCGGCAGTCACCCCCACGTTCATTCCCTGACTACCGTCTGAGGCTGCCGCCATTATGACCGTGGATTCCGAACCTTCAGTCGTCACTTTGTTACCCCAGTCTGGCATGGCATTCTTGTAGAACTGTACCACTGCCTGTTTTGAGTCAGTGGTCTCCAACACATAGGCTTTACCCGCACCCTCTGGCGTCTGTACTTCGGTCGTGCTGACAAGCGTTGCACCAGGGTAGCGAAGCTGTGGCGGCAGACCTGAAATGTCGGCCTGGCCGGCAGTAATCGTGGCAGTACCCTGACTGGTTTGGACCTTGACCTGTGTGCCGCCGGGAGCAACTGTAATGCGTCGTTCTCTACGGCCACAGCCGACACCGAGAACAGACGCCAGAGCCAACAGAACTACATGCTTCTTGTGCACTCAGCACTCCTTTCGTTTAGTAATCCTACCTTCTCCCCCTGTCGGGTCAATCCCGCCGGCTCAGAACATCTCTCTCCGTAGAAACTCCTTGGTCCGTGCCGACCGCATGAGCTGTTCCCAGTACTGCACCATTCGCTCGAGGAAGTCATCAGGCTCCATTCCCAGCAGCTCCACCGGTCCCCAGACATAATCACCGTATCGGTCAATATAACCGTAGTGGAAGATATCGGGAAGAACCAGTGCCAGCCCCTCGACGAAAGGAAACGCAAGAAAGAACCTGTTGTCTATGACCATGCTGCCTTCCGGGTCAACATAGCCCCATTTCAGATCACGCAATACCGGCGCAAGTCCATCTGAGAACACCTGTGCTGCCTGATACTGCGGATTTATTCGCCAACTACCTTTTGCATCAACAAAACCCCAGTCGCTGCCGATACAGGCCGGGGCAAGACCTTCGGAAAAATCACCGCAGCCGTCATAGGTGGGACTGATCACGAACCTGCCAGACTTGTCGATGAACCCCCATTTAGTACCAGTCCTTACCCGCGCCTTCTGTTCACAGAAATCGCCAGCTTCGACAAACTGAGCTCCTATCACCTCTCGGCCGCGGCTGTCTATGTAACCATAACGGCCACCAGTCGCAAAGGCTGCCCTGCCCTCTGCAAAATCTCTGACTGCTTCATAAGTCGCGCCCACCTGCCGGCCGGATGTGCCAATGAACCACCAGCGTTCAGCAATGCTCACCGCAGCAAGACCCTCGCAGAAGTTACGGCACCTTTCAAACCTTTCGGTTATGGCAAGCTTACCCTTTCTATCGATATACCCCCAAGCTCCACTCGTCTCCACCGGCGCCAAACCCGATGAGAAATCGCCAACCTGTGTATACCTCGGTTCCAGGCGGAAAGCCCCGTTGGTACCGATGAAACCCCAAACCCCGCCTGTCTTGACCGCGGCCAGTTCCTGTGAGAAGTCGCGGGCGGCATCAAACTGGCATGGTATCACCTCAACGCCTTGGCGATTGATATACCCCCACCTGCCCGACTTGACAACCAGGAACATACCGCTTTGCCCCGACTCTTGTTTGCACCGCACGAGAATCAATAGAAGACATAAGCCTAGCGAACGTCTCATCATTGCCTCCCTATCTCATAAGCGTCTCCACATCACCTCTGCGGTTGTCTGAATCGGCACGGACGCCGGAACATGACCGGTTTGACATGGCAACCGCACCCAATATCATCAGAGTCTAATAGAAGGAGTTCACCAATGCCAATTGTAATAGCAATAGTAGCTATAGTTGTCCTGCTGATTGCCATAGTTGCGGGAATGTATAACAGTCTCGTGGCCGGACGCAACCAGGTCAGGAACGGCTGGGCACAGATAGACGTGCAGCTGAAAAGACGCATTGACCTCATTCCTAACCTAGTCGAAACGGTCAAAGGTTATGCCGCCCATGAGAAGGCGATCTTCGAGAAGATGGCAGAAGCGCGCACCCTGGCAATGAATGCCCGCGGTCCTGCCGAGGCAGCAAGGGCCAGCAACATGATGACTGACACCCTGAAGTCCCTTTTCGCCGTTGCCGAAGCGTACCCTGATCTGAAGGCCAACCAGAACTTTCTTGCCCTCCAGGAGGAGCTGACAGCCACCGAAAACAAGATATCCTTTGCCCGGCAATTCTACAACGACGTCGTGATGTCATACAACAACCGCATTCAGATGTTCCCGTCCAACATCATTGCGGCCATGTTCGGCTTCAAGGCAGAAGAACAGTTTCAGGCTGCCGAAACCGACAAGGTGGTACCGAAAGTCCAATTCTAGTTGATCACAGTGGCCCACCGTCCGCGCCGCAACCTCTATCAGCTCATCAACCGTAACCGCTGGGCAACCTATCTCTTTATTGGCCTCTTCAGTCTTATTCTCGCATTGATCGGCTACACCCTTGGACACCTCTTCCACTGGGGCATCGGCACCTACGCCCTCTTTGCCCTGTTCATCATCCTCTACAACACTATTCTCTACTACAACTCTGACCGACTAGCACTTGCCGTCAACCGGGC
>JBDRUL010000121.1:0-4689 GCA_039801305.1 Caldifarciminota bacterium
GAGATGCTGGTTGTTATACCCACCCAGCGGGGTTGATTATCGTCGACAAAGCAGACCGGGCAGTAGCAGTTGGGACAGACCTGGCGGCAGGCATAGCAGCGGATACAGCGCGAGAGTTCGGCGGAAAGCTCGTGCCAGCGTTCGTCAGGAGTGAGGCTGCGGAATCTCTGGAGAGAGCCCTGTCCGGCTGGCAGCGATGTTTCGGGGACAGGTTCTGCGATCATCTCGTCAAAGAGAACCGGATTGTGCTGACGGCAGGTTGTGCAGGAGTCACTCAGGAGTCCGTTTTCGACAACGCCTTGACAGCCGATGCCGAGGATGTGCAGACGGTCGCGCTCAATCTGCTTCTCCTTGATGAGCACGAGCAGGGAGCGGGAGTCACAGCCCTTCGCGATGATGGCGATCTTGCCGAGATTCTTCACCTTGAGGAGATGGTTTGCCAGATTGGGACTGCAGGTCTGGTCGAATATGAGCCGGTCAGCATCTGCTGGACTGGTGATGAAGGCAGGTCGGGCAGTGCCACGGGAGCCGGGTTCATAGCCGAGAACCATTGCTACGCTTTTCTCAGTGAGCAGTTCCCGGCAGCGCTGGCGCAGAGCCGCTGCTCGTGCTGCCAGAGTTTCAGGATCCGGGCGAGGTGCCGGTTGCGGGGATGTGGTTTCAGCAGGGCGCGGAGTACCGGCTTCGAGCTGGCAGGTCTTGGTCAGGCGGCAATTGGGGCCGAGCTCTCTCACCCTTTCTGTTACTTTCCTGACTACTTCGGCAAAACGTTCGCCTTCGGCTGCTGATACCCAGGAGAAGCTGACTCTGCCCGGCTCGATGCCGACAAAGTCGAGCAGATCGTGCAGAACCGCAAACCGGCGCCGGGCGACATAGTTGCCGGTGAGATAGTGGCAGTCGCCCGGATGGCAGCCGGATACGAGCACGCCATCAGCACCGTCCTGCAGTGACTTGAGAATATGGAACGGGTCGACTCTGCCGGAGCAGGGCACGCGGATGACTCGGATTGAAGCCGGATACTGGATGCGCGATATTCCGGCTAGATCAGCGCCGGCATAGCTGCACCAGTTGCAGAGGAACGCGACGATGCGGGGCTCGAACTGCGCCCCAGCAGTGCCGGTCGCCGGTTCCGGTTTCAGGGAAGCTGTCTTGTTCAATGAAACCTCGGAGAACGGATTATAGCAGGGGTTAGCGAGATGTCCATTGGCCAGAGAGGAGACCAGACCTGTAACTGGCAGGAGCTGTTGCGAGCTGATTGGAATTCCAGGCTGATGCCAGATCAGGGCTGGGTGCTGGTGCAGAAGTGAAGATGTGGGCAGAGGCGAGTGTAAGGAGAGAATCAGAACAAACAGTGGCAGTCGCAGTTGTAAGCGCTGCTGCCAGCAGTGCTGGAGCAGAAATTGGACAGTAAACAGGGGAAACAGCAGCGAATAGAGCAGAACCGGCTGTTGGCATGAAACTGGAGTTGGCAGTTGAGGTGACAGCAAGGGAGAGAGTGACCCACGGGGTGGAGGCGCAAAGGCACATCGGGCGCACAGGTGTCTGATATTCAGAGAGTTGGAGCAATACCGGCGTGTCACGGATATTAGCCACAACTAATATGCCATTGTGAAACCGGGCGGGAGCGCAAGCCCGGTAACTCGCTGTTGGGGGATGACAGAATCGTCAGGTTCTGCTATAATATGTCGGGCTCAATTCGGGAATGGGGGAACGGGGACCAACAGTCGCTATCACAGCGTTTGACCGTTCCGCTGACAGAAGAGGAGTGAAGCTATGGGAAGGGGAGTCCTGCGTATTCCTGTTGCAATCCTGGCAGGTGCTATTCTGAACAGTCCGGTTCTGGCAGCAGAAAGCTTGAGTCTTGGTGCCGAGGCGGTAGCAGCCTCATGCTATCTGTGGCGGGGTCTAATACTCTACGACCGGCCGGTACTGCAGCCGTCATTATGGCTGAGTCGGGGCGGTCTGGGCGTATCGGTCTGGACAAGCTTCAGTGCCGGGGGCAGACCATTGCGACCGCAGGCAGATGAGCTTGACCTGACACTGGACTACGAGGCAGAGTGGCGGCGGCTCGTGATCAGTCCTTCGGTCTGCTGTTTTGTCTATCCTGTCGCTGCCGGCAAACCAGAGCTTGAGCTTGGCCTCGAACTCAGGTATCCGGCAGGGACCTTTACGTTTGTCAGCAGGCATCAGGTCGAACTACTGACAGCTCCCGGAGCCTATTTCGGCAGTCTAGGTCTGCAGATAGAGCAGGAGCCGGTAGAGGGTCTGGTCTTTTCTTTGGGGCTTGAAGCCGGGGCTGGTTCGGCTGTGTTCAATCACGCGAATCTGGGTCTGGTGCGGGCAGCTTTGAACTGTCTGCAGGCAGAGATGGCATTGAGCCGGTCATTCGGCTGGCTCTATGTCAAGCCGCAGACAACTCTCTGCTGGCTGCCGGATAAGTATATCAGCCTGGCTGCGGGCAGCCGGTTCAGCTGGTCAGCGGGCGTGGCAATCGGCAGGGAGCTATAGCGATGTTCAACCGCACCGGTACGAGACTGTTTTCTGCAGTGGCGATTGCAGCAACTCTTACTCTGCTGGCACTTCTTATTTTCCGCAGAACCGACCGCGACCGCCTGAACCAGATGTTCCCGTACCAGATCAGGCACTACAGGGCGCTCTTCGACGGGATGCTGGGGCTGATGGGTTCTTCGCTTGAGTCCTTTGTCTACGACTACACCTACGGGGACGAGGGGGTGGGGGGCATTGCCACTGCCAATCGGCAGTGGGGAGATGAGCAGATCGCGCAGGCGCTCAACACCTACCACGCCGATGCGGCGTGGCTGCATGATACGGCAGGCAGGCTGATCTATGCTGCCGCCAGTGAACAGAAGCCGGGACTTGCAGAATTCACGGTGCCGGAGAGCTGTTTTGTGCCAAGGTTGAAGAGAGAACGGTTCATCCACTTCTTCATGGAATCACCACTCGGACTCCTTGAGGTCAGGGGCGCGACAGTGCATCCCAGCGACGACCCTGAGCGGTTGACGACTCCCAGAGGAATTTTTCTTGCCGCAAGGGCGTGGGACAGCGCCCATCTGGCGCGTATCGCAAACATCAGCGGGCTTACACTGACAGTCTCTGAACCCGAAACAGAAGTTGTTGCTGGTGATGTCCGAACCGGCCGCATCATTATCAGCAGGCAGCTCGCAGACTGGCGGGGAAGGAAGACAGCCAGTGTCCGGGCGGAAGGTCTGTGTAACGGGGTGCGGGAATTTAATCGGGCAGGAACGTCGCTTTTCTCGTTCCTGCTGGGACTGGCCGGGCTGCTGATTATTCTGATGTCGCTGGCAGTTTACTTTCATGTTACAAAGCCTCTGAATCTGCTGACGCTGGCGCTGGCAAGTAAGGAGACAGGACATCTGGCAGGACTGGTCAGGAGCCGGTCTGAGTTTGGAGAGCTGGCAAGGCTTATCGGGCGCTCATTTGAGCTGGAGCAGGAGCTGAAGCGCTCGAATCAGGAGCTGGAGCATTTCGCCTACATCGCATCGCACGATCTGCAGGAGCCGCTGCGGATGGTCTCGAGTTTCACTCAGCTTCTTGCCCGACGTTACCGGGGTAAACTCGACAGGGAGGCTGATGAGTTTATCAGCTATGCGGTTGACGGTGCCAGCCGGATGCAGCGCCTGATCAATGATCTGCTTCAGTACTCAAGAGTAGGCACACGCGGCAGGAAGCCGGAGCCGACTGACACCGAGCAGGTACTCAGCCGCGCGCTCGCCAATCTGAAGCTGGCACTGGAAGACAGCAAGGCTGAAGTTACCCACGAACCGTTGCCCAAGGTGATGGCTGACAGCCAGCAGCTGGAGCAGCTCTTCCAGAACCTGATCGGCAATGCGGTCAAGTTCCGTGGGGATGAGCCGCCGAAGGTGCACATACGGGCAGAGCGGAGCAATGGCGCCTGGATGTTCTCGGTCAAGGACAACGGAATCGGAATCGATCCCGGACAACAGGAGCGTATCTTTCAGATATTTCAGCGCGGGCACACACGTCGCGAGTACCCGGGAACCGGCATCGGACTGGCGGTCTGCAAGAGGATCGTGGAGCGGCACGGTGGCCGCATCTGGGTAGAGTCAGAGCCGGGCAGGGGAGCGGATTTCCGCTTCACCCTGCCGGCAGCAGAAGCAGAAACGGAGGGTTAGAGAATGACCGTAATGGAGGGAAGACCGGTAGAGATACTGCTTGTCGAGGACAATCCCGGTGATGTGCGACTGACACAGGAAGCACTGAGAGAAGCCAAGGTGCGCAACAACCTGAATGTTGTGGGTGACGGCGAGGAGGCGATCGAGTTCCTCAGGCGCCGGAACAGATGGGCGGACGCAGCAAGGCCGGATATCATCCTGCTGGACTTGAACCTGCCGAAGAAGGACGGCAGAGCAGTGCTGGCCGAGATCAAGGCGGATGCAGAGCTGCGCCGGATTCCGGTCGTGGTACTGACGACATCAAAGGCAGAGGAGGATGTTCTCCGTTCCTATGATCTGCATGCCAACTGCTATGTGACCAAGCCGCTCGACTTCGAGCAGTTCATCAACGTCGTGAGATCGATCGAGGAGTTCTGGCTGCAGGTGGTCAGGCTGCCGCAGAGCTGAACAGGCAGAGGCAGGTTCTTTGTGAGGATATTGCTGGTCGAAGACAATCCCGGCGATGCCCGGCTGG
>JBDRUL010000122.1:0-4650 GCA_039801305.1 Caldifarciminota bacterium
TCTTCGGCGATAAGACGGGAGCATTTGCTCTTGTTCATCTTGCCGAGGAATGGGAGAGGCAGGTTCTTGCTGTATTCCGCTACTACGCTGACAAAGGCATTGGCGGTGACTCCTCGGTCGGCAAGGGCAGCTACGAGCTGGCGATCCAGCAGGGTTTCCCGTTCAAGGAATCTGCCAGCGGCACACGCTGGACAACCCTTTCTCTCTACTATCCCCGTCCTGACGAATGGTCGTACTATCAGGCCAGCCCAGAACAGGTCTGGTACTCACTCGTCAAACGTAAGGGCAGGCTTGAAAGCAGTTTCAGTCCTGCTGCCGATGTTTGGAAAAAGTCTGTTCTGATGCTCGAGGAGGGTTCCTGTTTCCCTGTTCTGGAAGGCAGAAACGTCTATGGCGAACTACCTGAAGTCAAGGTGCTGCCAGATGGCGTGAGAGTCCTTCAATACGGGCTTGGGTTCCCGATTAGGATGGAGTGAACATGAGCACGAGCATTTTCGATCGATACCTGCTGCGAATAAGTGCGGTCAGCCCGATCCATGTCGGAACCGGTCGGGAGTACTTCAGATATGAGTTTCACTGCGATGTCCAGTCTCGTACTGTCAGCATCCTCAACATCGACAAGCTCGTGCGGAAAAACCCTGTTCAGGCTGCCCTTGTGTTCAAGGATGAAAAATCAGCACCCGATACCGCAACTCTCTTCCGGCTATGCTGGAATCAGAAGGAGCTCATTTGCAATCAGGATCAGATAGCCGGTGACATCGCTGAACTTCTCGCCAATGAAAGATCAACCATCTGGGAATTCACCAAGGACAATGCTTTCAGACCATACCTTCCCGGCAGTTCAATCAAAGGTGCGGTTCGCACGGCAATAGCCTATTGGATGCTAAAGAATGACCCGGAGCTGCTTAATAGAGTCAAACAAGCCGTGGTCGTGAAAACAGGTAGCGCTAATACTCCGACTAGGATGGGTAATCCCAATGCAGTCGAAGAATTTATCTTCCGTCCTGGGGGTGATGCCAAGCGCGACCTAATGCGATTGTGGCATTTCAGCGACTCCAAGCCGCTGGGCGTTGATTCGCTCTCAGTTGTAGCCGCCAAGCGGCTTTCCAGCACAAGGCTTCTGGGGTTTACCAACTTCTTCGAGGTGTTGACCAAGCAAAGCGGTACGTTGGAGCTTGAGGTGCTGTTTGACCAGTCACTTGCCAAAGCCGGTTTCTGTGAACCCGCACTGCTGAATCCGTTTCCGAAGACAATCAGTGATCTTTTCGCCTGCATCAACGAGTTTACTGACGACATAGTCGAGTTCGAACTTGATTACTTCCGCAACCATCCCGAGCGACCCCATACGATTGTCATTTTCTACGAAAACCTGAAGCAAAGCCGCAAAAAGGGCAAGATGCTGCTCCCCCTGGGCAAAGGCACCGGCTGGATCAGGAAGACGGTCGGTCTGCCACTACGCGAGGACGAGAACTTCTTTTCTCGTCTTGTTGAGGCTTACAAACTTGGCAAAGGGAAAGGGAGATTTAAGCGCTTCCCTCAATCTCGCGAGGTCCTTGCGAAGGTGGTACGCAGGAATAGTCATCAGGCGTCGCGAGGTGCCAGTCGTACCATGTCTTCCGGCAACAGACCGATGTTTGATCCCTCTGAAGTTTTCGGCTGGGCGCAGCTGGAGGTGGTGAAATGAACAGGATGTTTGTAGCTACTGTGGGCAAGGGTGATCTGGGCGACATCCGGGAAGCACTGGTAAAGTCGATTCATGAAGCGAACCCATCTTTACTTCTGCTCTTCGCAACCGAGCAGACCCGCGAGAATGCCCAGGACATATGCAAGATGCTGAACCGCGACGAGAAGAACAGCGAGGTCCACATACTCCGCAGCCCCGGCGAGGATATCGAAGCACTCTTCAAGGAGATGGCTGACAAGCTGGCAGGTGCGATGCGTGAGTACGGAATCAGCCCCTCAGAAGTCACAGCCGACTTCACCTCCGGCCTGAAGACGATGTCTGCGGCGCTGGTCATGGCTGCAGTGAAGCTCGGACTCGGGCGGCTGAAATACATCAACGCGAAGCGGGATGCAACTGGCAGGATCTGCCCCGGACAGGAGCGGACTGTTACCCTTGAGCCCGCCGGACTCAAGGCTTCCTTTGCACTGGATTCCGCTGTCAGCCTTATGCGCCAGTACCGGTTCGACGCGGTCCGGCAGCTCCTTGAACCGCTGCGCGAAACTCTCCTGAACGCTACTGAACAGGCGAACCGTGCCTGCCTGCTTCATCTTGCCGACGCTTATTCCAGATGGGATCTATTCCAGCATATTCAGTTCAAGGATGCCTATGACAAGGCTAGTTTTGCGCACACTACTGGACTGGAGGAATTTCGAGCAACGCCTGCAACAGTCTCGGCAGTAATGGAGGTCGGCCAGAAATCGAAGGACGGCAAAACCTGCGACCTGGTGGCTGTTGATCTTATCAACAACGCCCGGCGTCGCATGGAAGAAGGCAGGTTCGATGACAGCGTCGCCCGTCTCTACCGTGCCTGTGAACTGCTGGCTCAAGTGCGACTTGCGTCTCGACAGATCAATACAGACGATGTCGATGTGTCGAAACTGCCCGAGAAAACAAGGCGCTGTCTCGAGCTCTACCGCAACAAGGAGGGCAAGATCCAGATCGGCTTGCGCAACTCATATAAGCTCCTTAAGGAGCTTAATGACGAGCTCGGCATGGACTTCGATACCGATAAAGAGCTGAAGTCGATCCTCAAGACCAGAAACTACTCTATTCTGGCGCACGGCACCATCCCGGTTTCGCAGAAGACAGCCCAGGGGCTGCTGGTTCGAATCGAAGCCCTTGCCAAGCGTTACATCCCCGACTACGACAGCAAATCTGATCTGCTCCGTTTTCCCTGGAGCCGCTAGCCTCTAATTGCTCTTTGACAATTGGGAGTGATATTGCTTACATAGCCCGTGGCGACTCTGTATCTTACCGAACAGGGAACAAAGCTCAGCCGCGAGTCCAACCGGCTGCTGGTCATGCGCGGCGAGGAGAAGCTCCTCGAGGTGCCGGTAATCAAGCTAGAGCGGGTTCAGGTCTATGGCCACATCCAGGTGACCACACAGGCGCTGGAACTTCTCCTCTCCTCCGGAATCCCCGTTGCTTTCCTTGCCGCCAACGGCAAGCTCAAGGGTGTGCTTGAGCCCGTCCGCTCCAAAAACATCCCGCTCCGACTTGCCCAGTATGAAAAATACCGGGACGAAGGGTTCACGCTCGCCATTGCGAAACAGATAGTCAGCGGCAAAATTCGCAACCAGCGCCGGCTGATCCAACGTTTTGCCCACAACCGTCCCCAGCTTGATTTCCGGTCTCAGTCATGCGAGCTTGAACGCATTATGACAGAGGTCGAGCGCAAGACGACGCTGGGAGGGTTGCTCGGGCTCGAAGGCAGAGCTACTGCTGTCTACTTTGAAGCCTATGGACAGATGTTCACCGAACTTGCTTTTGAACGCCGCTCGCGCCGTCCACCCCTGAACCCTGTGAACTCGCTTCTGAGCCTTGGCTACACGATTCTTGTTCAGGAGTTCTACTCTGCCTGCTCTGCCGCCGGTTTTGACCCCTATCTGGGCTTCTTTCATAGGCTGGCTTACGGTCGTCCTGCCTTGGCGCTGGATCTTGCCGAGGAACTGAGACATCCGCTCATCGATATGCTCACTCTGGATCTTGCAAACCGGCGCATCATCACCGCCGCAGACTTCGTAACTGAGTCTGGTGGCTTTCTTCTGCTGCCTGAAGCAAGAAAACGCTACTTTGCCAAGTACGAAAGGAGGGTTACGATTCAGTTCAAACATCCCCGCACTCGCGCGCAGACGAATGTCCGGCAGGTAATTCGGGAGCAGGTGCAACGGATGGCACGCGCAGTACAGGCCGGAGATACGTATGAGCCCTTCTACATCGGATAGCTGGTTTCTGGTTGTAAGCTATGACGTCAGGGACGACCGGCGCCGTGCCAAGGTTCTGCGCACGATGAAGGACTTCGGCGAAAGGGTTCAGTACAGCGTTTTCGAATGCCGGCTGGACGACAAAGAATACGCGCTGATGTCTCGCCGGTTGGCACGGCTGATAGATGTGAAAGCTGACAGCGTCCGGGTTTACAGGCTTTGCGAGGGCTGTCTCAAGCGTATAGAGTTTGTGGGCTTGGGCAGAATTGCTGAAGATGAGGAGGTCTATGTTGTCTGAAGCAAGGGTTGACATCGGACTGCCGCAGATAGGGCTTGTCAATCCAAAAAGGAATACTAACATTAGTAGTTTTGGTGCGTTGCGGGTGCAGCAGTCAGAAACCTGTCCCTGAAGAAAAAGGGATTGAGACGGCTCGTTATTTTTCATGTCTACCTCCACGATTATATGCTACCGTCAGAAACCTGTCCCTGAAGAAAAAGGGATTGAGACTAACCACCCATCTTCCCTCCAATTTAGTAGTTCCGGGCACGAGTCAGAAACCTGTCCCTGAAGAAAAAGGGATTGAGACGATTATGACTCTCGAGCTCTCCTTGCCCTGGCAGCTAGTAGGGGGTCAGAAACCTGTCCCTGAAGAAAAAGGGATTGAGACGTCACCTCCATTATCCACTCCTGCCCTACGGGTGTGGAATCCTCGTCAGAAACCT
>JBDRUL010000123.1:0-4254 GCA_039801305.1 Caldifarciminota bacterium
CGCATTCAGCGCTCACTGCCCCCTATGAGGACTATCTTCTATATAGACAACAGGTTATGCCGGAAACCAGGGCAACTTCCCCAAAGGCATCCGTGCTATCAGCACTACTGGCAGAGACAGTCGACCCTGAACAGGCAGACCGAACCCGGAGAGATCAGGACTCAATGCGCCGTTACCATAGGGAGACTGTCAAACAGGGAGAAGATAGTCCTGCGGAAAGAATCACACCCTGCCTGCCGCTGGCTCGAGAGATATCTCTGCGACCTGAAAGCCGGGTTGACAGCATCATCCTGCACTGTTCCTACGCATCTGGTTCGGATCGTAGTTTCACTGCTGCAGCGCACCCTGTTGGCTTGACATTTTTCGGACTATACGTAAACTTACGGGAATGCACATCTTGGCAATCAACCCCGGGGGCGGGTCAACCCGGGTAGCGGTCTTCAAAGACCGCAAACAGGTCTTCTCAGAAACAATTCAGCACACGGTTGCCGACCTTGCCAGGTTCCGGCAGGTCATCGACCAGTATGCGATGCGCCGGGATGCGGTGCTCAAGACCCTGAAGAAACACAACTTCGACACCACCAAACTGAATGCAATCGTCACCCGTGGCGGTCCGCTGCTACCGATGCCCTCAGGCGTCTATCGCATAACCAACAGCGTGGTCTACGACATCCACCGGGGCAGGTACCAGACAATGCACCCTTCGCTGCTCGGGCCACTGATCGCGCACGAGCTTGCCACCCAGTTCTCAGTTCCGGCATGGTTCGTTGATCCAGAGTCGACTGATGAGTTCCGTCCTGAAGCCCGGTTCACCGGCATAAGAGGCCTGAGCCGTAGGGCACTCTCACACGCCTTGAGCTGTCGCACCGTCTGCGAAGCAGCGGCCAGGAAGCTGCGCAAGCCGGCGGACAAGTGCCGGTTCGTGGTAGCCCACTTGGGAACCGGCATCACCATCGCCGCACGGGTGAACGGCAGACAGGTCGATGCCACCAACGCCAATGACGAGGGACCCTTCTCGCCCCAGCGCGCCGGGTCACTGCCCAGCAGCGCGCTGGTTGACCTTTGTTTCTCGGGTCGGCACACGCGGGCAACGATTCTTGAACTCACCCAGCGCCGGGGCGGGCTGATCTCCCATCTGGGCACCGATGACATCCGCAAGGTCGAGGCGCTGATTGAACAAGGGCATCAGACCGCAAAGATGGTTTTCGACGCCATGATCTATCAGATTGCCAAGGAGATCGGTGCATACGTCGTTGCCTGCGGCGATACACCGGACGCGATCGTGCTCACCGGCGGTCTCACCTGCTCCACCCGCCTGGTTAATCAGCTCAAACGCTGGATCGCCCGGCTGGCGCCAAAGATCATCGTGTTCCCGGGCGAAGAAGAGATGACCGCAATGGCAACCCGCCTGCTCGAAGTACTCGAAGGCCGCGAGAAGGAAAAAGACTACGACAAGGAGACTGCTCTCCGGCGATGAGGCGGTAGCGCGCGGAGCGTGGGAAGCCGGCTGCCACGTCGCCGCTGCTTATCCGGGCACACCCTCAACCGAGATACTTGAAGCCCTTGCCACCTATCCTGAGGTCTATAGCGAATGGTCAACGAACGAGAAGGTTGCGCTCGAGGTAGCGCTCGGCGCCTCCATCTGCGGCGCCAGAGCCATGGCAGCGATGAAGCACGTGGGACTGAACGTGGCAGCAGATCCGCTTTTCTCTGCTGCCTATGTCGGCGTGCGCGGCGGGCTGGTAGTAATCTCAGCTGACGACCCGGGTCAGCACTCTTCGCAGAATGAGCAGGACAATCGGTTCTACGGACTCGCGGCCAAAGTACCAGTACTCTGCCCGTCTGACTCGCAGGAGTGCCTGGAATTTACAAAGCTCGCCTTTGATATTTCAGAAGAGTTTGACATACCGGTAATCGTCCGGCTGACAACGCGCGTTGCCCATTCACTTTCGATTGTCGAGCTGGGCGGACGGACTGCCAGACCGGTCAGGGGCTACGAAAAACTGATTGCCAAGACACTGGTGCTGCCCGCGTTTGCAAGGGTCAGGCACGTAAGCCTTGAGCAGCGCCTTGAACGCCTGCGCCGGTATGCGAACACTACCCCCATCAACAGAATAGAGCCCGGCGAAGACAGGTACGGCTTCATCTGTGACGGAGTATCTTACCAGTATGTGCGCGAAGTATTCCCCAGGGCACCGGTTCTGAAGCTGGGAATGGTCTATCCGTTCCCGGACGATATGGTTATGCATTTTGCCGCCACTGTCGGCCAGCTGGCAGTAGTCGAAGAGAACGACCCATTCATCGAGCTGCAGACGCGTGCGCTGGGAATCAGAGTCATCGGCAAAGACCGGCTTCCCCGCTGTGGTGAGCTTTCTCCCCGCGCCGTCCGAGTTGCGCTTGCCGAATCTCCGCCGGAAATCGAGCCCGAACCCGACCTGCCGGCGCGTCCGCCGGCACTCTGCGCCGGCTGCCCGCATATCGGCATCTTCCACGCCCTCCAGAAACAGAAGGTCATCGTCAGCGGTGACATCGGCTGCTACACGCTCGGTGCCCTGCCACCACACAACGCAATGGACACCTGCATCGACATGGGCGCTTCCATCACTGTTGCCCACGGTGCTGACAAAGCCCTGGGCGACTCTGATCCCAGACCGCGGGTGGCGTTCATCGGTGACTCGACATTCTTCCACTCCGGAATCACCGGACTCATCAATGTTGCCTACAATAGGAGCCGGGTAATCACAATCATCAGCGACAATCGAACCACCGGAATGACCGGTCACCAGGACCACCCCGGCACCGGCCGCACCCTCTCCAGGACTGAAACCCGTGAGATCGACATCGAAGCCATCTGCCGCGCCTGCGGAATCGAGACGGTAGTAACTGTTGATCCCTACCGGGTGCGCGAGACCCGTAGAGTGGTAAGAGAGATACTGGAAAAATCCGGACCTGCAGTAATCATCAACCGGCGTGCCTGCGCCCTGCTGCCCAGGGAAAAACAGCCACCGAAGCAAGTGGACACGCAGACCTGCGTCGGCTGCCGCACCTGCATCAGTCTGGGATGCCCGGCAATATCAATGAAAGAGAAGAAAGCCCACATCGAAGCTGCGGTATGTATCGGCTGCGGCATGTGCGCAGACCTGTGTCCCAAGGGCGCAATCTCGTGAATATCCTCGTCTGCGGAGTCGGCGGTCAGGGAGTACTTCTCTTCTCCGACCTGCTGGCAAACCTCGCTCTGAACGCTGGCCTTGACGTCAAGAAGAGCGAAGTCCATGGGATGGCGCAGCGGGGCGGCAGCGTCACCAGCCATGTCCGCTACGGGCCAAAGGTCTATTCACCCCTGATCGAAGAAGGAACTGCTGACCTGCTCGTCGCATTCGAAAGCCTCGAGGCACTCCGCTGGGTACACTTCCTCTCAGACTCAGGCCGGGTTGTCTATGATCCGTACCGGATCGAGCCCATGCCGGTGCGCCTCGGACTGACCGAGCCCGTACCCGACTCTCACATCAGTCAGCGCCTGGCTGAACGTGCAGCTGATGTCAGACAGGTGCCGGCATTTGAAATTGCGCACCGGCTCGGCAACACCCGTGTTCAGAACGTTGTGATGCTGGGCGCAGTCTCCCACTACCTTGAGTTCCCGGCTGAGGCTTTTCAGAACATCATCAGAACTCTGGTCAAACCCGGCCTTGTACAGATCAACCTTGAAGCCTTTGCCGCCGGTCGCGCAGCCATAGACCCGCTCTAGAAAAGGCGTCGGGGCAGCAGGAACTGCCCCGACCCAACCGGACTCGTCCCGCGCTAGTAGCGGTAGTAGATATCGAGCGCAAACTCCTCGATCGCACCGTCCTCGCCTGCCATGACACGGTTTATCTTCAACTTCCAGATACCCTTGGCCGGTTCGTTCGTGACATTCGGGATCGGTTCATCATCGATCTCAAGATACGCAGGCCGGCTGTCCCAGATGAGTATCTCACGACCGGAAGGCGTGACCAGCCGGACTACAAAGTCCTCGCCCTCTAGCGTATCCGGCTCAAACTCACAGTTTATCCTTCCTGAATCTACCAGCGCACCGCTGGGAATGAACGAAGTCAGATCCAGCTGAACGGTCACCTCGCCCGGATTCCCCAGACGGACCGAGTCGGTATTCATCTCGTCGCAGTTGCCGTACCGCCACCCACGCACGCGCAACGACCGCTCGCGTTCGGCGCTGCCGCCCGCACCGTCGGTCACGGTAACCTTCACTGTATAGAAACC
>JBDRUL010000123.1:4264-4625 GCA_039801305.1 Caldifarciminota bacterium
GTACTCTCAGCGGTCGCATTCGTGAATGTTCCACCAGTAGCTGTCCAGAGATAGCTCAGCGCGTCATTATCCTCGTCAGTGGCGGTCACCTTGATACTGATTGTGCCGCCCGGCACCGTCGAATCTGCCGGCGCGCAGCTCATGCTGGCAATAACCGGGTTGTGGTTTTTGCTGCAGCCGCCTGCGATTATGGCTGCAGCTATTCCTGCCACCAGCGCCAGTGGCACGAGCCCCTTACGTTCCATGAACTCCCTCCTTGTTACTCGTTTGCACCTGCTCCGGCGATGCTTACACCGAAACAGGAGATGTTCTATTATACCCGCAAACGTCAGCAGGTCAATCCTTTGTTCCTGCCAGCATC
>JBDRUL010000124.1:0-4619 GCA_039801305.1 Caldifarciminota bacterium
TACTCCGATAACACCCAAGTGCAAACAGTACAAACAGCCAAACGGCAAAAGATCGTCGCATCGTCAAACCTCTGTGGGCGGAACAGCGAGAATCAAGAGGGCTTGGCTCGCAGGAATCAGACACAAACGGGTATTGCCTTAGTCACACCCTTGACTCGACCACACAGGAAGGTAGGATCTCTTAGCTCGGGGCGTAGCGCAGTTGGCTTAGCGCACCAGCTTGGGGTGCTGGGGGTCGCCAGTTCAAATCTGGTCGCCCCGATTGACACTAGGCCTGCAGCTGTCGGCGATAACAATCAGAGTGAATGGGCATTACGCGCAATCCCAACGAGTTCACCGAAGTCATCCGGACGGTGTATAGCCAGTTCTGACAGCACACTGCGGTCGAGCGCGACGCCCGCTTTCTTCAACCCGTTGATGAACCGGCCATAGCTGAGCTCATAACGGCTCAATGCCGCGTTTATTCGTGTAATCATGAGCGAACGGAATACCCTCTTCTTGCGACGACGCTCCCTGTAGGCAGACACGCCACCATGGACCACCTGCTGTCGGGCAGTCTTGTATAGCCGTGATTTTCCACCCCAGTATCCCTTGGCAGCCCGAACCCACTTCTTGCGTCGCGTCCTAGTATATGGTCCCGTCTTAACTCTCGGCATAAATACCCCCTATGCATTAGGTAGCAGCCGACGAACACGGCGTCTGAGGCTGCCCTCAACAAGAACGTTACGATGCAAACGACGTTTACGGCTCCTGCTCTTATTCGCATTGTTGTGACTGGTTCCGCTAGGTCTGTGCACAAAGGCACCCGTAGCCGTCCGTTTGACTCTCTTTTTCAACGAACTCAGAGACTTCAGCCTTCTCATTTTGGCACCACCATAACCTGAATCGACTTCTTACCCTCCGCCACAAACTTTGGCTGGCTTTCGAAGCGCCCCAAGTCGGCAAGGTCACGATTGATACGTTCCAGCAACTTGAACGCCATATCCTGATGCAACGCTTCCCTCCCACGCAAGATAAGCGTGAGTCGAACCCTGTCCCGTTCCTGCAGGAACTCCCTGATCTTGCGTAGTTTCACGTCATAGTCGTGGTCTGCTATCTTAAGCTTTATCCGCATCTCCCTCACTTCGGTCTGATGCTGCTTTTTCTTTGACTCGCGCTGTCTTGCCTTCTGTTCATATAGATAGCGACCAAAATCCACAATACCACAAACAGGCGGGTCTTCGTTTGGCGAAAGCATCACTAGATCCAAGTTCTGATTACGAGCCAGCAGAACCGCTTCACGGGTTGGCAGAATACCTATCGGTCGCTTATCAGTTCCAATGACCCGCACATAGGGAACTCTAATCTGCTCATTTACTTTCGGTCGGTCCTTGAATGCATCCCGAGTCGGCCTACTCTGCTGGTACGTTGTTCTCCTCCTTAATTTGAGCTATAGCTGATTCCAAAGAGACTTGGCCGAGATCTCCCTTCCCGTGACGCCGAAGTGAAACGGTCCGCGCCAGCGACTCGCGGTTGCCCACTACAAGCATATACGGGACCTTCATCCTTTCGGCCTCGCCAATTTTGTAAGCAATTTTCTCGTTCCCTCCGTCTAGCTCTACGCGCAGACCCTCCCTAATCAGCGCATGTTCAACTTCCTTAGCGTAATCAACCTGCCTTTCGGAAACTGTGAGAACACGCACCTGCACCGGTGCAAGCCAAACCGGGAAAGCCCCTGCGTAGTGCTCAATCAATGTGCCGACGAACCGCTCTATACTACCAAGCACCGTACGATGGACAAGATAAACTGGATGGTGTCGACCGTCTTGACCTATGTAATATAGCTCAAATCGTGCCCCCAAATTGAAGTCAAACTGGCACGTAGAGCACTGCCACTCGCGCCCAATTGAATCAAGAAGCTTAAGATCAATCTTCGGCCCGTAGAAAACCGCTTCTCCCTCTGCCCGACGGTAAGATAGGTGCAACCGTTCGAGTGCCCGAGAAAGCGATTGTTCGGCAACCTCCCATTGCTCGTCGGTTCCAAGATACCTTTCTCTGTGGTCAGGATCACGCACTGAGAGATCAATCTTGAATTGCCCGAAACCAAAGACCCTTAGCATTCGAACCGCTAGCGACACAACGCCTTCAATCTCTGCCTCTACCTGTTCGCGAGTACAGAAAATGTGTGCATCGTCCTGGGTAAAACCACGTACCCGCAGCATACCATGAAGTGCACCTGAACGCTCCTGACGGTAGACTGTACCCCATTCAGCCATCCGCAGAGGTAAATCACGATAAGAACGCACCCGACTTCGATAGATTAGCATATGACCAGGGCAGTTCATCGGTTTCAGCACGTAATCCTCTGATTCAGTGGGAACAAAGTAGATACTGTCCTTGAAGTAATCATAGTGACCCGAAGACTCCCACAGATGACCCCGTGCTATATGCGGCGTCACTACAAGCTGGTACCCCGCCGCCAAGTGCTCCTTTTCCCAGTAGAACTGGATCAGCCTCCTCACCATTGCGCCGCGGGGATGCCAGAAAACCAACCCGGGTCCCGCCTCTTCGTGCAGGCTGAAAAGGTCAAGCGCCGGCCCAAGTCTACGATGGTCACGGCGCTTGGCTTCCTCTAGCAGATACAGATGAGCCCGGAGACGCTCGTCATCGGGGAAGGATACCCCATATATCCGTGAAAGCATCCGGTTACGCTCGTCTCCACGCCAATATGCTCCTGCTACGGAAAGCAGCTTAACCGCGTGTATAACGCCGGTATCCTGCACGTGTGGTCCCCGACACAGATCAACAAAATCACCCTGTTCGTACACAGATATCGGTTCGCCTCTTATCCCGCCGATAAGTTCGATCTTGTATGGCTCGTTTCGCTCGCGAAATAACTCGACAGCCATTTGACGGGAAAGGAGCCGTCTCACTATTGGCAGTCGCTGCTGCGCCAGTTCATGCATCCGTTCTTCAATTCTTCTAAGGTCATCTTCGGCGAAAGGTCGCTCCACATCGAAATCATAGTAGAACCCGTCCGAAACCGCCGGACCAATAGCGAGCTTAGCATCAGGGAAAAGCTGCTTGACCGCCTGTGCCAATAGGTGCGACGATGAATGCCAATAGACCTCACGCCCCTCGTCTGAATCAAAGTACACCGGCTCCAGTGTGCAATCCGACTCGAGACGAAAAGAAAGATCGACAAGCCGACCATCAATACGGGCAGCGATCGCCTCGGGATCGTTCAACGCCTCAGCCGCTGTAGTCCCTGCGGGCAAAAAAGCTGCTCTCCCTCTTACAGTTACGGTAATCACGCAGGAATCATACTGGGAGACCTACACCTGTCAATCGAATAGGTAGCTTGATGTCAGAAACACGCGCCTACACAAGAAAACGAGCCCTGAACCCCTAAATCCAAGTAAACCAGAACCGAACATTCGAATCGATCGCTCCTCTTACCTCCAGTGGTCAATTTCACTGCAGACACCGACGCATATGCTCAGTCTGATAGCTTTTTCTTTGTTCTTCAGAAGTTATGATCTGCAGCAGAGACCTCAGTCTCATGATCACGAGCGCAGATTTCATCCCATGATCCGTAGACCGAATCTCGAGTACGCTTGACCACACCACTCATACGACTATTATCCCATATTGAGGAAAGCAATCAACATCCGTGTTGGGATTGGTTTCGACGCACACAATCTAAGACCGGGTCGTCGACTGATAATCGGAGGAACCGATTTCCCGTCAAGGAAGGGGCTTCAAGGATACTCTGACGCTGATGTACTGCTCCATGCAATCTGCGACTCAATTCTAGGAGCGCTAGCCCAACCAGACATCGGTGTACAATTTGCCAACACTAATCCGAAATATCGGGGTGCCGACAGTGCAAAGCTTCTCAAGACGGTTATGCAGAATGTCAGACGGTTACACTGGCGCATCATCAACGTCGACTGTACCATCATCTGCGACCAACCCAAGGTGGCACCCTACGCTTCGACAATGAAAAAACGCATCGCTTGCCTTCTGTCGATTGACCCTGACCGGGTAGGAATCAAAGCTAAGACTACCGAGGGAACAGGGCTAGCCCATCGACGCCGCTCAATAGCTGCGCTGACAGTTGTCCTCCTTGGACGCCCATGATCCCATTGTACGATGACATCGCGTCCTCCCGCCGGCCATACTTGACATACATCATAATAGTCAGTTGCACATTTGTCTGGCTTTTCCAGTTTCGTACCGGGCTCTCAGGGAACGACGCGTTCTTGCTACAACTAAGGCAGTTCGGGATGATACCATCCAGTATTGTTCGCGGCAAACGACTTTGGACCCTCTTCAGCTCTATCTTCATGCATGGCGGCTGGCTCCATTTTCTCGGGAACATGCTCTATCTTTGGATATTTGGCGACAATGTAGAAGACGCATTCCGCAGGCCAGCGTATATCGTTCTGTATCTTCTCGCCGGGATCTTCGGCAATCTCCTGCAAGTACTAGTAGCGCCTCACTCAGATATCCCCACAATTGGTGCGTCAGGCGCGATTTCAGGAGTAATGGGTGCCTACTTCGTTCTCTACCCTAGAGCCAGAGTCCTGACTCTTGTACCATTCTTCCTTTTCGCTCGCCTAATCTATCTGCCAGCT
>JBDRUL010000125.1:0-4613 GCA_039801305.1 Caldifarciminota bacterium
CCGAAAAGATAATAACTTGGCTTGACAGGACAGTACCGCTTCCTATAATCGCTCGTGCACTCTACCGGCGAGTTGACAGAGCGGTTGGGGATACAGATTCTCTTCGATTTCTCCGATGTCATTGATTGTGTGGAGTTTGCCGCCAGCCAGGGCTTCCGGGCACTCGAGCTGAACCTTGGTAACATTGAGTTTGGCCGCCGGCTGCGCAGACGGCGCGAACGTCAGCGTCTGCTCGAGACCTGCCGCCAGCTGGGCGTCAGTCTGGCTTTTCACGCGCTCGAGGGGCTGTCGTTCTTCATTCCGAGTGTCCGCGCGCGCCGGGCAGCAGTAGCCGAGTTGAAACAGGTGCTGGACTGGGCTGATGAGACCGGCGCGGTGAATGTGGTGATGCATCTCGGCTTCGATATGCACTACGGGCTGGGTGGAACCAATCGCTACACTCATGAGCAGTTCCCGGAGTATTCTGAGCAGAGCATCGGCGAAGCGTTAGCCGAGCTGAAGGAGTATGCTGATGGAAGATCAAGGCTGTGTGTGGAGAATGTTGGCGGATTCAGATTCAGACCGGCACAGGTAGCTCTGCGGCGACTGCTGGGAGGCGCTCTGGGATTGTGTCTTGATACCGGACATCTGCACATTCTGCCTCCGGAGAAGAGAGAAGCAGAGTTCAGTTTCTTCAGTGAACACCGGATGTGCATTTATCATGTCCATATGCATGACAACAACGGCATCCGGGACGAACACCTGGCGATGGGCGACGGCAAGATCGATTTCCTGCCCATTCTGAGAATGCTGGTCGGTATCGATGCGTTGCTGGTATTTGAGACTCGACCCAAGGAGCAGGCGTTGAGGGGAAGGGACTATTTCCTCCGCGTTATTGCCCCGAAGCTAAGGCGGGCAGTTGCTAGACGGACAGGACAGCAGGTGAGAGCCAGATGCGTGTCCTTGTGACAGGCGCGAACGGATTTGTCGGCTCTCATCTGTGCGAGTTTCTGCAGAGAAGCGGTTTCTCGGTGCGGGCGATGGTAAGGACAACCAGCAATCTGCAGTGGATTGCGGGACTGGGTCTGGAGTTTGCCTACGCTGACCTCTCTGACCCGCCGTCGCTTTGGGTTGCGGTTCAGGGTTGCGAGAATGTCTTTCATCTGGGCGCAGTTGTGCGTGCTCGGGATCGGTCGGAGTTCGAGCGGGTGAACACTGCGGGTACAAAGTCGCTGGTTGATGCCTGTGCTCGAGCCGGAGTCAGACGGTTTCTGATGTTCTCAAGCATGGCAGCAGCCGGACCGGCGCCGGCACCGGATCAGCCCTCGGCAGAGACACAGGAGTGTAATCCGGTGAGTGACTACGGGCTGGCGAAGCTGAAGGCAGAGCAGGCGGTTCTCGAAGCGAGCGACCGTCTGCACTCGGTGATTATCCGGTTCCCCGCCATCTATGGTCCGAGAGACCGGGATGGCCTGCTGTTGTGGCGATGGGCAATGAAAGGCGTGATGCCACTGCTGGGCAGGACTTTCTCAGTAATTTATGTGGCAGATGCTGTGCGTGCTGCGGTGCTCGCTGCTGAGAAGGACGTCAAGTCGGGTTCGGTATACCATGTTTCAGACGGACGTTGTTACACCTGGGAAGAGCTGGCAGGTATTGTTGAGCGGTTGTCCGGCAGGAGGTTGACAAAGGTACGTATACCCGGCTGGTTGCTGCCGCTGGCGGCGAGTTGCGGCGAACTGTTCGGGTCAGGTGATTCGATATTCAACTCTGACAAGGCAAGAGAGTTGATGCAGCCGTGCTGGGCATGTTCGATCGATCGGGCGCGGGCAGAGCTTGGTTTTGAGCCGGAGTACGACCTTGCTGCCGGGCTGGCTCTTACCTTTGACTGGTACCGCCGGACAGGCTGGCTGTAATGGCGACAGAGAGGGGTAGCGGTGGTTCCTGAGGATCGCAGCTCTGAGAAGGGCGCTGGTAGTAGGGCAGAGGTGGCGCGCCATCGCGCCGCTGTTCAGCAGGAATTGAGTAAGTTGGAGGCAGAGTGCCGGCAGCGACGGGTGAAGCTGATATATGACGACCTGCGCGGCGAAGGCGGCCTGTGCCGGGTGCGGAGTGAGTTCTATGTGATTGTGAACCGGCGTCTGTCGGCGGAGCGAAGAATTATGCTGATACGTTCCTGTCTTGCAAAGCTGGATGCAGACCGATTGTCGGTACAGGCTGTCAGAGAGGCAGCTGTTTACGGGCAGCAGTCGGAATTGAAGCCGTCGCCTGAAGAGCCTACAGCCATACCAGCCGGTTCTTCACTCCACCCGCGCGGGTGAAGGTCTGCTTACTGATTGCCTAGTTCCCTCAGTAGTCGTTCCGCCTCAGGTCGGTCGTCCAGGAAGTAGTCAGCAGGGATTGTCGGGTTCGTAGTTGCCAGTACCAGTTCCAGCTGCCGGCGTGCTTCGGCTCGGTGACCGGCTTTGAGATAGGTCTTGGCAAGGTCGAGCCGGGCAAGAGTATAGTTGGGATCAATACTGAGAGCCTTGCACAGGTGTTCTTCTGCCTTTGCCAGACTGCCGCCGGCAAAGGCAGGGAGTGTGTAATAGAGCACTCCGAGCGCATCATGGGCGGTCGCGTTCGCAGGATCGAGTTCGAGTGTGCGGGTGAACTCCTGTTTCAGCACAGGAACCATGAAGAGCGAACGCATCACTCCGCGCAGCTGGCCGATGCGGCCATAGGCGCTTGCCCACCAGAGGTGTCCGAGCGGGTTGTTCTCGTTGAGAGTCCTCAGGGTTTCGCAGATGGCTTTTGTGCGTTCGTACCAGCGGAGTTTGTCCGCCGTTGAAGTCGAGTTCTCGCCGAACTGGAAATGGATCCGTGCCCACAGGTAAAGGAGTTTCTCATTAGAGGGGGCGATCTGGCGCGCTCTGGCGATGAGCTGGTATGCCTGTGGCAGATTCTCAGAACTGAGATGGCGGTTGAAGAGTAGCCACTCAGCGCAGCGGTAGAGGGAATCGACGTTGTCAGCAACGGCAAGGGCGAGCGGTAGGAGTATTAGCGTGAGACAGCGCAGCAGAGCCTACTCCCGGTACATCGATTCGATCTCGTTGCGATATATCTCTTCCACCTGTCGGCGTCGGAGCTTGAGTGTTGGCGTGAGCAGGCCGTTCTCGACCGTGTAGGGTTCAGGGATAAGGCGGAACTCCCGCACCTGTTCATAGGGAGCAAGGCTGGCTGTCAGCCGGTTGATCTCAGAGCGGAAGAGTTCAGTTACGCGGGGCTGGAGGAGGAGCTCATGGTAATCGTTAGCGCTGATGCCCTTAGTCTGAGCCCAGTTCTCGAGCATGTTGCGGCAGGGGACAATGAGCGCAGAGAGGAATGGTCGGCGGTCGCCAATGACCAGTGCCTGTTCAATATACGGGGATGAGATCAGCGCCTGCTCAATCGGTACGGGTGCAATGTTCTTGCCATAGGAGTTGACGATAAGCTCCTTGATTCTGCCAGTGATTATGAGATTGCCGAATTCGTCGAATCTTCCCTGGTCACCGGTATGGAGCCAGCCGTCCTGGTCGATGGTGCGGGCGGTCTCTTCGGGTTTGTTGAGATAGCCTTTCATCACGTTCGGACCGCGTACAAGGACTTCACTGTTGGCACCGATTCTGACTTCTACACCGGGAAAGGGTCTGCCGACAGTACCAACCCGCTCGTGTCCGGGCAGGGCAGCGCAGATCACCGGTGCTGCTTCGGTCAGGCCATAGCCTTCGAGCAGATTGAAGCCGAAGGCGCGAAAGATGTTTGCCAGGCGTCGGTCAAGTGGCGCGGCTCCGGAGAATATCATTCTCAGCCGGCCGCCCGCAAGTCGATGGAGCCGGCGGACAACCAGCAGTCCGGTAAGCCAGCGGACGAGCGCCAGCCGCAGGGGAATGCGCTGGCCGCGGTGCCGCAGCCGCGCATAGCGGGTATGGGAGCGGAGAGCTGCTGCCATCAGCCGGCGCTGTAGGGCAGGTCCTTTAAGTACACGTTCGACAACAGTGCTGTAAGCCTTTTCGAGGACACGGGGAACAACGATCATCAGGGTCGGACGTATCGTTCGGGCGTCTTGGGCAACTGTCTGCACCGATTCCGCATAGGCGATGCAGGCACCGGCCAGCAGGAGCGAGTAGTAGCCACAGGTGCGCTCGAACATATGGCAGAGAGGGAGGAACGAGAGGAGCACATCCTTTTCGTTGATGTTGCACCATTCTATTGCTGAGAGCACGTTCGATAGTATGTTCTGATGGGTGAGCATTGCGCCTTTGGGTTCACCGGTTGTGCCGGATGTGTAGCAGATGGTGGCGATAGCGTCAGGCTGAACCGGGCAGGGTCTGTTCAAGGCGGGATCGTTTGTCAATGCAGCGGCGCCGCTGGTACGCAGCCGGGAGAACGGCAGGAGTCTTCCGTTCCCCGGATTTGATGCAGGCGTTTCGCCGAGATGGACGATGTGGGTCAGGGAAGGCAGGCTGTCGATGATGCTCATGATGTTATTGAGCAGGTTCTGGTCTTCGACGACGATGTGTGTGACCTCGGCGTCATGCAGGATGTAGCGGACAGATTCAGCTGGAAGAGTGTGGTATACCGGTACTACCTGAGCCCCGAGTTTCAGGCTGGCAAGG
>JBDRUL010000126.1:0-4594 GCA_039801305.1 Caldifarciminota bacterium
GACGTTAGAAGTGGTCGTACATGTCGCAGACCTTGGCTCAATCCGCAAACCCGGCAACGGCTGTTATGTCCTGCGCCACAACGGCGATTCGCTCTGGAAATTCCTGTTCTACACCGATACGCTGGACCGGCACGGCGCTTACACCAGCCCGGCAGTGACCGACCTCGACAACGATGGTAGGCTCGAAATCATCTGCCACACTGGCTGGTTCCAGCGAGAATACCCCTACCCTCTGATCGAGCGCCGGATTTTCATCCTCAACAGCGACGGGACTCTGCGCCGCTCCTGGCGCACTGAGGGACCAGGTGCCGGCTACACACCCGACTATGCCTCGCCGGTCGCTGCTGACATCAACTTCGACGGTATCGCGGAAATAGTCGTCGCAAGACGACCCGGCTGGCTCGACTGTTACGACACAGCGGGTACAATGCTGCCCGGATTTCCGGTAAACCTGACTCTTGACGCCAACTACTATCCTAGCAATCCGGTGACCCGTGCCTTCTCAACTCCGGCAGTGGGTGACATCAACAACGACGGTCAACTGGAAATTGTCATCGGTACATCCGGTCGTCAGACCGACAACTCCCGCTGGTCAGGCCGCATTCATGCCTTTCGCTCCGATGGCACTCGTGTCCCCGGGTTCCCCTACACCACCCGTAACGGTGTCTGGTATTCACCGGCCATCGCTAATCTAGACTTCGGCTGCGACCTTGAGATCGCGACAAGCGCCTGTGATTCGGCTTTCTATGTAGTCACCAAGAATGGCGACAGCCTTGCCGGCTGGCCACTGCGCCATTTCCCCACCTACTGGCTGCCGGACAACGGCTCCTATGCCTTTATTGAAGGAATCATCCCAATGTCGCGCACACCCTTCGTCGCCGACATCGATGCTGACAACCTCAACGAAATTATTATGACCGGCCGCGACGGCCAGCTCTATGTCTGGAACTGCGGCGGTCCCACCGACTCCACCACGCTACCCTGCCCTACGTTCCGTTTCAACAAGCAGCGCACCGGCTGGTACCGCCACTTGCCGGTTGCCATTACTGCTGACCGGAGCCGCAATCCCCGTAAGGGGCTCCGTGTTCCAGCCATGATCCGTCAGGGCACGGTGCTCGAAATCACTGCTGAAGACATCACCGCACTGCCTCTTGTTGTTGACGTCCTCGACTGTACGGGCAGAAAGGTAAACTCGGTCAGGGCCGACCAGACTTCTCAAGGCTTTACCCGACTCTGTCTGTCAACCGGCAATCTGAGCGCTGGTGTCTACTTCCTCAGCATTCCGAACACTCCCTCCCGCTGCCGCGTTACCATTACCCGCTAGGAGAGCTCCGCCCCAGATTCACCAGTACCAGCGCCAAGAGCGCCAGAAGAACTCCCAGCCAGCCGCGCAGACCGAAACGTTCTTTCCATATTGCTGCACCAGCGACTGCTGAAAGCGCCGTCTCTGCCGCACCCATTACCGGATAAACCACCACCCCGGGCAACAGCCTCAGCGCCAGTACCAGAAACAGATAGTTGCCAAGATTGCATACTCCCAGCAATGCACCATGACTCACTGTCTTGTAGCTCACTCGTTCCTGTCGCAGATGATAGATGATGCTGGTCACCAGAAACGCCACAACAAAGATGACTATCTGAAACGGCAGGGTCTCTTCCGGCGGTATTTTCCTGCTGAATATCTGAGCCGGAATCATCACCAGCCCGTCGATAAGAAACAACCCGGCAAGCCATAATGGTGCCGAACGCGATCTGGGCAATTTCCCGCGTGTGTGGACAACCTCGACCAGCACCAACGCCAGTGCCGAGACCGCCAAGGCTATACCAGCAACCTGCATGATACCTGGTCGCTCCCGCCATACGACGATCGCTGCCAATACCGGCAAAGCTACTGCTGTTCTCATCGCCACCACCGACAGAGCCAGTCCGGCCGAGCGGATTGCCGCTGTCCAGCACAGCAGTCCGGCAACAAACATCGCGCCAGTGATAGAGCCGAGAGCAACTGTCCGTAGCCCAATATTGGTGCCACCGGTAAGAACAGCCACACCAAACCCCAGCACTGCCGCCACCACGTAGTTCACCCTGATGAGTGGCAATCGCTCAAGTCTCCTGTTGCTCGCGTCCTTGAGTACCAGTCCCATACCGACTGCTGACATCACCTTGAACAGAAGGAAGTGCACGGCCAAGTATGGCTGGCAACCGGCAGGGGTCAATCACCAGCTTGCACAAAGGGTACTGAGCTGTATATTCACAAACGTGACCAGTGCCACACTTGCCGCCGCTGCACGTTTTCACGGACATCTCGGTCCCTGGCTGGTGCTGGGACTGCGCGCAGGTTTTCATTCCCGCCGACTTGGCGGCAGTCCATTTGCGCGAAAGGCACTGGTCTGGTGCCCGGCAAGAACGCCATACTCATGCTTCATAGACGGCATCCAGTTTGCTTCGGGCTGCACCCTGGGAAAAGCCAACATCCGTCACATTCCCTCGCGTCGGTGCCGGGTGCGCTTTGCCAGCGGCAGGAGCTCCATTACCCTGACCGTAAGGACTGAACTTTTCAGGTGGCTTGAACAGTGGCAGGATATTCCCGAGACCACTGTTGAGCGACTGGCAAGACGGATTGCCCGCACCCCTTTTTCACTCCTTTTCGAGGTCGAACATGGCTGAAACTGGAGCACCGCAACCGAGTCTAACAAGGCGAAACCAGACCAAAGAAAAGGAGGTGGTAGCAATGGCCAAGAACCTTTCAATCTGGGATCCATTCCGTGAGGTTGCCAGTCTGCGTGAAGATATGGACAGGCTTTTCGATTCAATGATTGGCCGCTGGCCGCGAGAGCGCACCGAGACACTCTGGGCACCGGCGCTGGATATCGAAGAAACGAAAGACGAAATCATCGTCAGAGCTGAGCTGCCCGGAATGAAGAAGGAAGATATCAAAGTGACGCTCTCCGGCGATACGCTCTCCATCACTGGCGAGCGCAAGCGCGAATCAGAGGAGAAGGGCCGGACCTTCTACCGTGTTGAGCGCGCCTATGGCAAGTTCCAGCGTTCAGTAGTCCTGCCCGCAGAGGTCGACGGCAGTAAGGTCAAGGCCTCATATAAGGCAGGGGTGCTGGAGCTGGTCATGCCGAAGACCGAGAAGGAGAAGGCGCACGAGATCCAGATCCAGAGCGCAGACTGATCTCGCGGACATGCATCGTCAGAACGCCGGTTGGCGTTCTGACTTTTTTATTAAGACTGCTGGCGCCGGTCTCCTACGGAAACCTATTGCCACCTCAAGACGGGCCGGGAAACCATACTACTCTTACAACACCGCCCGGGGCCGCAACTCTACCGTGAGCCTCACAGCCGCCGCTGACCCAGACCCATACTTCCAGAAAACCAGCAGTGCTGTCCTTCTGAAGCTGCACAATCAGTGTGTCGCCAACATTAGCAACCGGTACTCTCCATTCTGCCGGGACAGTATCGTTGACTGACTGGACTCCTCTCTTGGTAGTGAGGATAGTGCCGGCAAACCGCGTGCCGGCAGTCCCGGTGACCCGGACTTCAACATCATAGTTGTACTCGCAGGCGAGGATAAGGAGCAACGGGAGGAGGAAACGGACCATTGCCTGCGTGCAGTGTAATTCCGCAGAATGGCATGTCAACCCAGGGTACTCTGCCTTTACTGCAGGTGACTGTCGCCTATAATCCATCCGGAGTAAGCTGCAAAAGGAAGGGAGCCAAATGAATCGCCTGATAGTCCTGACAACAGTGCTGATCTGCCACGCAACATTCGGCCATATCCTGCAGATAACAACTGATGCCGCTGTTGGCGGCAGAACGTATGCCGTCGAAGCAAGCGGAACGGTACCCGCTCCTGCAGCCGACGGACTGCAACTGATGCCAAACTGGCCACAGCACGTGGGCGTGGGGCCGATGTACCGGCCGGTGGGGGTGACTCTTGCTGACCTGAATGGCGATGACACCATGGTAATTATCGCCGGCGGGACTGACAACATACTCCATGTCTGGAACTACCACGGCAGCGAACTTGCCGGCTGGCCACAAACGCTATCGGGAGCCATCCAGTCCAAGGTTGCCGTAGGCGACATCTACGCCGACGGTCGTATGTTTCTTGTCTGCGCCACACGGGACGGTAATGTCCACGTCCGCAAGACCGATGGCGGCTCTCTTGCCGGCTGGCCAAGGAACGCCGGCGGTAACGGCGGACTCGTCAGCCCCACCCTGTTTGATATCGACGGCAACGACACACTGGAGATCATCGCTGTCCAGTATCCCCCAGGCACTGTCTATGTCTGGCGGCACGACGGCACCGTCTATACCGGCTGGCCCAAGACAACGGATTATCTGGCAGTAGCAACTGCCAGCGTCGGCGATGTGGACGCTGATGGGGTTGTGGAAATATGCGTACCCTCCTATCGGTCGCTCTATCTGTGGGACAAGAACGGCAATCTTGAGCCGGGCTGGCCCATCAATCTCGGCGACGGCGCCAGTTATGCCCAACCCGCCCTATATGACATCGACAACGATGGACGTCTGGAGATTGCCCACGCCTGCTACCCTAATCTCGGCAATGGCCGGGTCTATCTCTTCC
>JBDRUL010000127.1:0-4591 GCA_039801305.1 Caldifarciminota bacterium
TGACGAGTGGTTCGGTATTCCCTACGACTCTTCGCTGGTCATCCCCGCCATTGAGCGCGCCGGTGCCCGTATCATCCGCTGAACTGAGTTGCTGGCAGTACCGATAACGAAGAACGCTTTAGCAGAAAGCCTGCCCCTCAAGGCAATTGAGCTGCCCTGTCCCAATCCCGGGAATGGTGAAGTTCGCATCCGGGTGCTTGCCTGCGGCGTCTGCCACACCGATCTGCACGAGCTGGAAGGTGATATTGCCCTTCCCCGACTGCCGGTGATCCCCGGACATCAGGTCATCGGTGTTGTCGACAGACTCGGCGAAGGCATCACGGCACCATCATGCGGTACTTTAGTCGGCGTCTGCTGGCTGGCGCACACCTGTGGCAGGTGCCGGTTCTGCCTTTCCGGCCGGGAGAACCTGTGCGAATCTGCCCGGTTCACCGGGTTCCACTCTGACGGCGGCTACGCCGAGTTCATGACCGCAAACTCCGGTTTTATCTTTCCACTGCCTGACTCACTCGATCCTGTTGCCGCCGCACCTCTTCTCTGCGCCGGCGTCATCGGTTACCGCAGTCTCTGTCAGGCTCAGACCAGACCCGGCTGCCGACTCGGGCTCTACGGGTTCGGTTCATCCGCCCACATCTGCCTGCAGATTGCCCGGTACTGGCAGTGTCAGACAGCTGTCTTCACCCGCTCGCCCCTGCACCGGCAGGAGGCAGTTGCTCTCGGTGCCGACTGGACAGGCTCGGCCGACGACAGACCACCGTGGCCGCTTGACTCTGCTGTTATCTTTGCTCCGGCTGGTGAGCTGGTACCAAAGGCACTCTCCCATCTTGACCGTGGCGGCGTGCTCGCGCTGGCCGGCATACATATGTCAACTCTGCCGGGCTTTGAGTACCGGCTGATCTACGGAGAACGCAGACTTACAAGCGTTACCAACTGTACCCGTCAGGACGTCGCTGACCTGCTGCAACTGGCAGCCGAAATACCGTTGCGCACAACGGTCGAGACGTTTCCGCTTGCCGCTGCCGGCAAGGCTCTGCTGGCTCTGAAACAGAGTCATCTCCGGGCTGCAGCAGTTCTGAAAGTATCCTGATCCGGTGTTCTGCCTTGACTCGGAGCGGTTTGCGGCAAGAATACCCGCATGAAACTTCGTCAGCAGCCATCTGCAACCTACTGGCGCTCTCTGCGGCGCAGCCTGCCCTCGCTAGCGCGTGAGCACGGCACCCCGCTCTTCATCATATCGGCAACCCTTCTGCGACAGCAGGTGGAACGGTTCCGTGCTCTTCTGCCCCGTGTTGAACCTTTCTACGCGGTAAAAGCCAATTCCCATCCGCTGGTTCTGAAGGTCATCGCTGAGACCGGTTGCGGCTTTGATGTCGCGTCAGTACCGGAGATCGAGCTGGTGCTGGCCACCGGCACTGCACCGGAGCGGCTCATTTTTGCCAATACCAACAAGCGCATCGAATCAATCAGGTTTGCTCACGAGCACGGCATCAATCTGATGACATTCGATTCTGAGTACGAACTTGCCAAGATTGCCAGGAATGCACCTGATGCTGCGGTGCTGGTAAGGATAAAGGTTCCGAATGTCGGCTCAGTGGTTGAGCTTTCACTCAAGTTCGGAGTGGAGCCAGCGGACGCAGTGCCGCTGCTGCTGAAGGCAGCCCGACTCGGGCTCAAGCCGGTCGGCGTCAGTTTCCATGTCGGGTCCCAGTGCACCCGGGGAGACAACTATCTGGAAGCATTCGAGCTGACAAGAATCATCGTCAGCGACGCCCGGCTTAAACAGCTGCCACTTGAGCTGATCGACATCGGCGGCGGCTTCCCTATCCGCCACTTCGATACTGACGAAGACTGGTTTGCCAGTATGGCACCGGCGCTCCGGATGGAAATGGACAGGCTTTTCGATGCCGGTCTGCGGATAATCGCTGAGCCGGGTCGGGCACTGGTAGGTCCGGCCTGCCTGCTGCTGATGTCAGTAATCGGCAAGTCAATCCGGGGCAACAAGCACTGGTACTACCTTGACGACGGTGTCTACGGTGCGCTCTCCGGCATAGTCTTTGACCACTGCCGCTACCAGTTCGGCACCATCCGCAAGGGTGCTACCCAGCTGACGACTCTGGCCGGTCCCACCTGTGACTCACTCGACATCATCTCTGCCGCCGAAGAGATGCCCGAACTTGAGCTGGGCGATCTGGTCTATGCGACCAACATCGGAGCCTACTCGCTCGCCAGCGCCACCAGTTTCAACGGCATTCCGCCGGCAAAGGCTATTCTCGTTCCATAAGGAGGAGAGATGAAGCGTAATCGTCCCAGTTCGAAGAACGCCAAACAGCAGGTGACCCCGCGGCTGCGCCGTGACCTTTCAGAACTACCTGACTGGCTGCGGCGTCGCGCCTGTCCGCACAAGGAGAAGTACATGAGCGGCCGGCGCATAATGCCCAAGGGCATCACCGGTCGTGAGAAACTGACCGGCCTGATCGACGAGACCTTCCTCGCCTACAATTCTGCCCGGCTGCGTGAAGGTTGCCGGCTCTTCACCGAGAAGATGCTGGAACCGGATGTGACCGTTGGCATGTCTCTTGCCGGTGCGCTCACTCCGGCCGGACTCGGGTGCTCCTGTGTGATTCCGCTCATAAAAGCCGGATTCGTGGACTGGATCGTTTCCACCGGCGCCAATATGTACCATGATCTCCACTTCGCCTTCAACATGCCTCCGGTCGTCGGCTCCCACATCGTCGACGATGCCGACCTACGCCGCAATGACATCGTCAGAATATATGATGTCTTTCTGGGCTACAGTGACTCGCTGATGACGACCGACAAACTCCTGCGCAAGATCCTCTGGCAACCGGAGTTCCAGCGCGAGATGGGCACTGCCGAATTCTACCATCTTCTGGGACGACATGTCGCGGAATGGGAGAAGAAGAACGGGCTCAAGGACGTTTCGGTTGTCGCGACTGCATACCGGTGCGGGGTGCCGATACACACCAGCTCGCCCGGCGACTCCACCATCGGGATGAACATCGCCGGACTGGAACTGAAGGGATTGAAACTGCGCATCAACCCCTCGATAGATGTGAACGAGACCACCTCCTATGTGCTCGCTGCCAAACGTTCAGGCGGCAAGTCCGCGGTACTGCTCATCGGTGGTGGCTCGCCCAAGAACTTCATGCTCCAGACCGAACCCCAGATTCAGGAAGTCCTGATGATCAAGGAATACGGTCAGGACTACTTCTTCCAGATCACCGATGCCCGGCCTGACACCGGCGGGCTGTCCGGAGCCACTCCGCACGAAGCCGTCTCCTGGGGAAAGGTTGACCCGAACCGGCTGCCTGATGCGGTCGTCTGTTATGCTGATGCCACCATTGCCCTGCCCCTGCTCACCCATTACGCACTTGCCCGGCATAAGCCAAGACCGCTGCGCCGACTCTACGACCAGCGACCTGAACTGCTCCGGCGCCTGACTGTGGAGTTCTTCGCCCACTCCCGGTTCTGAACCGGGCAGAGCTAGAGCCGCTCGAGTTCCTCTTTCAACAGCTGGCGCTGATACAGCCGCCAGTAGAGTCCGTGCCGTGCCAGCAGTTCAAAGTGACTGCCCTCTTCTTCCAGCCGGCCGGCATCGAGGACGTATATCCAGTCGCACGCCGCCAGCACCGACAGCCGGTGCGATGCGACAACCAGTGTCCGGCTATTGCCGGTGTTCAGCAGCCGTCTGACCAGCCGCTGCTCGGTCTCGGCATCCAGAGCCGACATCGCATCGTCCAGCAAGAGAAACGCCGGGCTGCCCAGCAACGCTCTGGCGATCGCCACCCTGCCCCGCTGTCCTCCGGACAGCCGCGTGCCCCGCTCGCCCAGCAACTCATCCAGCCCCTTCTCAAACCCGGCAATCTCATCGGCAAGCTCGGTCTCGGTCAGCAGCCGTGCGAGTGCTTCGTCTCCCACGCCACTGCGACCGAAGAGAATGTTGTTCCTGATCGTATCAGAGAAGAGCATCGGCTCCTGCGGCGCATAGCCGAACAGACGACGATAGGCCGCAATATCGAACTCCCGGATGTCAACCCCGCCCAGGGTAACCCTGCCCTGCACCGGGTCTGCCAGCCGCAGCAGCAGCCGGAAGACCGTGCTCTTGCCTGATCCGACAGTGCCGGCGATCCCGACGTTTCTGCCCTGAGGAAAACCCATCGTCACATCCTTTAGCACTGTCCGGTTTCCATAGGCAAATGTCACGTTCTCCAGTTTCAGCTCTGCCGGTACCGGCAGTCTGGGATTCACCGGCTGCATCACCTCGGGCGGATGCTGCCTCATCTCGATAATCCGTTCAGCCGTGCCCTGCGCCCGTCTGCCCGCAACGATCAGCCGGCCGATATCGAACATCGGTCCGAGCAGCATCAACACATAGGCATGAAAAGCTACAAACTCACCCAGTGTGAGCGAACGGCTGATCACCTGCCAACCACCTGCCCAGAGTACCAGCAGGGTCGCTCCTTCAGCGATGATGCCGTAGTACATCTCGATCTTAGCCTCCATCCTCGCCTCGGCAACCGCCGCCTCGACCCTGCTGTCCAGCACCTCGCGGAACCGGTGCGAGAACCTT
>JBDRUL010000128.1:0-4588 GCA_039801305.1 Caldifarciminota bacterium
ACTGGTTACAGCTATGGTCTGTATATCCAGACCACGACCAGCTACCAGTACGGGGTGTATGGCTATAACTCTTACGACTACTCCTATGGTCTTGCCGGCTATACTAGAGGCTTCTTTTCCGCGGGCGTCTACGGCCTCGCCAACATCGGCTATGCCTATGGCGTGTATGGCTATGCCGAAACCTTCCTTGACAACTACGGTGTGTACGGCTGTGGCAGCAGCCACGGTGTAACCGGCTACTGCAGAGCGAATGGCACTTGGGGTACTCTCGGGTCGTCCACCACCGTTGCGTGCGGCGTATATGGCTATGGTGGCAGCAGCTCCTACGGTGTGTACGGGTACAGCAACAACTCTTCTGGAGTGTACGGCTTTGGCTCCTACTACGGCGTAACCGGCTACTCCGGGGGCTATGTCACTTGGGGTACTCTCGGGTCGTACAACAACGGCTATCCGTGCGGTGTATACGGCTCTGGTGGTTCTTCGTACTACGGTATGTACGGCTATACCGGCAGCAGCTCGTATCCGGCGATCTACGGCTACGGCTACTACTATGGCGTGTACGGCTATTCCAGTGGTTATGGTCTGTGGGGTATCCTTGCCTCGATTAGCGGCGGCTATCCGGCCGGTGTTTACGGCTATGGCGGCAGCTACTATGGTGTGTTCGGGTACTCTGGATCTTCATTATACTGTGGGGTGCTTGGTTACGGCTACTACAATGGTGTGATGGGTTACAATAGCTACCGCGGCATCCGGGGCGGACTGGCACTCTACAGCCCGAGCTCCGCGGTCTACGGCTATGCAAACGGCTACTTTGGCTACTACCTTGTTGATGTCGGTGGTGGCGCCGGTAACTACTCAGTGAATACCTCCGGCTACTACTGCCAGGTGAACTACTCGAGTTACAAGATCTACGGTAGTGGTTCTGTCTCGACCTACATCATCGATGCGAACGACAGGGAGCGAGCATTGCACTGTCCGGAGGCGCCAGAGGTGGTGTTTGAGGACTACGGGACTGCGCAGCTGGTGAACGGTCGTGCCAGAGTTGACATCGATCCGTTGTTCCTGCGAGGTGTAGTGATCAACGAGGAGCACCCGCTACGGGTCTATGTGACTCCTAACAGTGACTGCAACGGTCTCCATGTGCTCAAGCACGACACCTATTTTGAGGTAATAGAGAACAACGGCGGTCGCAGCAATGTCGCGTTCGACTGGCGGATAGTTGCCAACCGTGCTGGCTATGAGCACCTGCGTTTTGAGGCGCGCGAGCGTCCGGCTGACCGTCGCGGCAAGCCTGAGCCGACACCGGCGAATCCGTGGCCGGAGATGGCGGCGCCGAGCGTGCCGGTAGAGCCGATGCCGGAGCAGCGTCAGTAGTTATCTGGGATAGAATGCCCGGCTTGACTGGCAGATACCTGAGAGGTTTCTAGGGAATCAGGTTGCTTCTTCGACCCTGACCGTCCACTCGACCGGACAGGCTTTCTTCAGCATCGCCGAGACCGAGCAGTACTTTGTCTGCGATAGCTCCACAGCCTGCCGAATCTTGGTTTCGTCCAGATTCACACCCGAGACAACATACTCGAGCTGAATGCGGGTGAAGACCTTCGGGTGCTCGTCTGCTCTTTCTGCCCTGACATTGATGATGAAGCTGCGGAACTCAACCCGCATCTTGCGCAGTATCGAGACTACATCCATCGCTGTGCAGCCGGCAAGTGCATCGAGCACCAGCTCCATTGGAGTCGTGCCGGTGTCAGTGCCGCCGTGGTCAGCGCCGGTGTCAAGTACAACGCCGTGATTGGAACCGGCAGTGGCAACGAACTGCATTCCGTGCACCCAGCGCAGGGTGGCGTGCATCTGCCGGTTGAGTCCTTCAGTCATTGCGAGCTCCCTGCTTGATCCAGTCGTGAATCAGGCGGAGTCTGCCTGAATCGAGGGGCGAGCAGGCAGGATGTCCCTGTCTGAGATAGGTGTAGAGCAGGCTCGATTCCGGTCTGCCCGCAATGACATTGGGAGTTGAGTCACTGCCTGAAGCTACCACATCGCAGTAGGAGTTGACCAGATAGTTACCGCCGGGGTTTTCAGGGCTGTGGCAGCTCAGGCAGGATGTGCTGAGCAGCGGCAGGATGTCACGTCCGAACGAGACCGGCTGTCCGGCAGGAGGGGGTGGTGATTGAGTCAGGGGACGGATAGCAGTATCTGGCTGAGGCGCAGGTGTGAAAGCGCGGGGTTCGGGTTTTGAGCCGCATGCAAGCAGGAGAAGGATGACTGTCAGATAGCGCATTCTTCTGTCTATCTAGGACGGGAGACGAACCTGATGTCGATGATTGTGTCTACTTCCGAGCCTATGAGCACGAAGTAGTCGCCAGCCGTGACCAGATTGCCGGATTCGTCGGTTCCATCCCAGTGTGCGGTCACTACCGAATCTCTGACGAACGGAAAGCAGCCCTTCACCAGCCTGCCTTCAGAGTTGAATATGCGCAGCGGCAGATCAGGTCTGCCCCGATAGATAATGCGCGCCATTGTGCTTTCTGGTCTTTCATATTTCCAGACATAGCGCCGCGGGCCGCTCGGTGGCGACCATGGCAGCAGAGTGAGTTGCGCGGGTATATCGACGTCGCCATAGGGGCCGCCGTCGTTATCACAGGGCAGAGCATCCCAGTAGAAGGTGACCGGACCGACATTTGAATCCGGTGCCTGCCAGGCAAAATGCCAGCTGCAGGAGTCGTTCTTGCCGCGGTAGGCGCCTCTGCCGGTCTGCTTCACATAGCTGAAACCGCGACTGGTGCCGAGCTGGGTACTGACCGAATCGGTTATTATGAACCTGCCGGCCGGTCGGTTGGCCGAGTCGGCACAGGTAATTTCGAAACCCCAAGCGCTCATTCCCCGGTAGCGGGCAGTGAGAGTCAGATGATAGGTGGTGCCGGGTCGATATCCGTCAGGAGGGAGTCCCAGCAGCAGAGTCGAGTCGGGTGAGCCGGTCTCGCCTTCGTGACAGCTGGCACAGGTTACCTCGCCCGGGCGACCGGTGTTGGCGTTGGGCGGGGTGCGCAGATACGCTACTGCAACAGCCAGCAGAAGCGCTGCGCTCAGAATGAGACGACGCATGTTCATAGAGAGAGATTCTAGCCAGAAACGGCGTCAGCCGTCAAGGTTGAAGGAGATGAATTTGATATCGGTCATCTCTTCTATGGCGAAGCGGGGACCCTCGCGACCGATGCCTGAGTCGCGGATACCACCGTATGGCTGGTGGTCAGCACGGAAGGTTGCCGAGTCGTTGATATAGACGTTGCCGACATTCAGCTCCTCGGCAGCGCGCAGCGCCCGGTTTACATCGCGGGTGAATACTCCACAGGCAAGTCCGTAGTCATAGGTTCCCATTGCCGAGCCGGCATTGAACATGGCGATAGCTTCGGCAAAACTGGCGAAAGTTTCTACTGTGACTATCGGCGCAAATGTCTCCTCGCACACCACCGGCATCTCGGGCCGGACATCGGTTATGACGGTCGGCAGCATGATAGATCCTTCAGCGCGTCCACCACAGAGAACTCGCGCACCCGCAGCGCGGGCTTCCTCCACGAGTTTCAAGGCGCGGTGGAGGGCTCCGCGGTCGATCATCGGCCCGATCTCGGTTTCAGCATCAGCGGGGTTACCAATTACCAGGTGCTCGGCACCGGCGACAAAACGTCGGATGAACTCGTCGGCGATCGAGTTGTGCAGATACAGACGTTGCGTGTGGATGCAGATCTGGCCCGAGTAGGCGAATCCGCCCGCAAGGCATCTGGAGAGAGCGGCATCGATATCTGCGGTCTCGTCTACAATCGCGCCGGAGTTTGAGCCCAGCTCCAGTGCCACACGTTTGAGTCCGGATTCAGCTTTGATGGATTCACCTACTGCTGCCGAGCCGGTGAAGGTTATCATCCGGATGCGTGAGTCGCGCACAATTGCTCTGCCGATCGTATCGCCGGATCCGACAACTATGTTCAGCGCCTTTGGTGGCAGGCCGGCTTCAAGCAGAGTCCTGCCCAGCAGTAGGGCGGTCAGCGGAGTCTTGGTTGCGGGTTTGAGCACAACCGTGTTGCCGGCGGCCAGCGCGGGCGCGACCTTATGCAGAACAAGATTGAGCGGGAAGTTGAAGGGCGTAATGGCAGCGATGACGCCAAGCGGAACACGAATGTAAAACCCCCGACGCCGTTCCGACCCTCTGGCAGCATCCAGTGGCACGGTCTCGCCATGGATGCGCCCTGCTTCCTCTGCCGCAAAGCGCAGGGTTTCGATAGCCCGGTTGACTTCGGCTATTGCATGGCGACGTGGCTTGCCGGCTTCAGTTATGATCGTCTCGACGAATTCTGCAGCACGAGTCTGAATCAGTTCGGTGCATCGCCAGAGAATCCCGGCACGGGCGTGGCTGGGCAGGAGACGCATCTCTTCTGCGGCTTCCTGAGCGCTGGCGACTGCCCTATCCAAGACCGTTTCGTCAGCAACCGGCACTTCAGCGATCAGGGAGTCGTCGTAGGGGTTGAGAATCGGAACTGTCTGATCAGTTGTTATCCAGTCTCCGCCGACCAGCAATTTCGACTGGGCAAGCATGCGA
>JBDRUL010000129.1:0-4561 GCA_039801305.1 Caldifarciminota bacterium
AATGCGGTTCGACATGCTGCCAATGTTCGATGACGGTCAGCACGGAGATGGTCAGGCCGGAGACGGACTCTACGGTGTGCAGGTACGTATGCATGCGGGTGAACTCAACTGGTTTGTTCATGCTGAGAATGCCGACGCGGCAGCATTCCTGCCGGAGCGGGCTGAATATGAGTTCTTCACGGTACCGGTTGCCGGAACGGTTGTTATCAACGAGTTGATGGCCTGGAATGTTCGCACGGTGCGCGACCCCAGCGGTGAATACGATGACTGGATTGAGCTCTACAATAACTCAAGTTCTCCTGTCTCGCTGGACGGGTTTCTGCTGACTGACGATACGCTTGATATCGTCAGGTGGGACTTTCCGGACATAACCATAGCGCCCAAGAGCCATCTGATCGTCTGGGCTGACGGAGATACTTGGCAACCCGGGTTGCATGCGAACTTCAGTCTGAACAGTGCTGGTGAGGTACTGCTTCTCTCTGACCCGGATGGCAGACCGGTTGACCGGGTCGTATTCGGGCCACAGAGTCCAGACATCAGTCTTGGTCGCTATCCGGACGGAGTCGGCGCATTCCGGTTGATGAACCCGACCTGGCGAGCTGCCAATGACAGCGGGGTTGCGGTCACTGAGCCTGAAAGCAGGCCTCTTCTGTGTTGGCTGGAAAGCGCCTGTCCCAATCCATTTTCAGGTTCAACGGTGTTGAGCTACAGCCTTTCTGCACCGGCATGGGTATCGCTGCGGGTCTACGATGCGTCTGGGCGGCTGACAACCTGCCTGCTCGACGACTACCAGACCGCAGGCAGGCATTGCGTCCGGTTTTCAGCCCGTGAGACTGGAGCTCCGGCAGGGATCTATTTTGCCCACCTTGCAGCAAACAGCCCAGGCGGTAATGGAGGTGAATGTATGAAACTGGTTGTAGCAAAGGAGTAACTATGACGCTGGCGGTGAGAGGTGTGCTGATTCTCCTGTTCCTCTTTCTGCTCCCCGCTGTGGCTGCGGGGCAGGCATTTGACGGCCTGACACTCTATGGCACCATCAACAGCCGGACTACTTACCTGATTGACAATTCCGGGCAGCGGGTGAACACCTGGAACTCAAGCTATTCGTGTGCCTATATGGCATATATGCTGCCGGACAGCACCATCTGGCGCAGCGATGTCTATTCCGGTGCCTCGATGCGGGGAGCAGCTTATGGTGGCCTGATTCAACGCTACGACTGGCGCGGCAACATTGTGAACTCATTTGTCTGGTCGAACTACTATCATCAGCAGCATCACGACATTCACCCGATGCCAAACGGCAATGTGCTGCTCATCTCCTGGGAACGAAAGACCCGGGCACAGGCTGAATCACTGGGTAGACAGAACATCACCGGTGAGATGTGGCCGGACGAGGTCATCGAGTACGATCCGGTGAACCGGAGAGTAGTCTGGGAGTGGCATGCTTGGGACCATCTGATTCAGGATGTTGATCCGTCCAAGCCGAACTACGGCGTTGTGCGTGACCATCCTGAACTGATCGATATCAATCTGGGCAGTGTTCAGGGCGGGGACTGGATGCACTGTAATACGATCGATTACAATGCCGAGCGGGATGAGATAATTCTGACCTCCCACAACTTGCACGAAATCTATGTCATCGACCATTCCACAACGACTGAGGAGGCACGGGGGCACACTGGCGGACGGCACGGCAAAGGCGGCGACATCATATATCGCTGGGGTAATCCACAGAACTATGACCGTGGTACTTCTGCCGACAGGGTATTCTACGTTGTGCATGGCGCGAACTGGATACGACCGGGAATGTCTGGTGCCGGCGATATCATCGTGCTGAATAATGGAGATCGACCGGGCACCTCGAATGACTATTCCGAGATTATTCAGATAACCCCACCGCTTGACTCTGATGACCATTACTACATCCACCCGGATTCGGCTTTTGGGCCGAGGACACCGACCTGGTACTACTCAAATCCGGGTTCGTTCTATTCCCAGCATCTTGGCGGTGCATACCGGTTGCCCAACGGCAACACGCTGGCAATTCTGGGGGCTGTCAGCCGGCTGGTCGAGGTTACGGCCGCAGGTCAGGTCGTATGGCAGTACAACACCGGCGGTCAGGTCGGTCGGGCGTTCAAGTACCCGCGTGACTACACGGGATTGACAGAGGCTGGGGAAGGCTGTTCTGCCAGAAGGGTTGCGAAGACAATTGTCGGCAACGTTCTTGAGCTGCCCGCTTCTTCTGATTCTAGGGGGTACTGGTTGCTGGATGTGAACGGAAGAAGGGTAATGTCGCTCGGTGCTGGTGCCAATGATCTCAGTAGGCTGCTAGCTGGGGTTTACTTTGTGCGATCGTCTGCAGGTCGCGGGTCAGCGGAGTGGGTAGTAGTCGTAGCGAAGGGAGAGTGATATGGGCAGGATGCGGATGCTGTTGCTGCTGGCAGTCATTGTGATTTCTGCAGCAGGACAGACCTGGGTGGCGCGCTATAACGGTTCGGCAAACGATGAGGATGTGGCGGTAGGGGTTGCGTGTGACGATTCCGGCTGCGTCTATGTGACCGGTACCAGCTGGAGTGCGAGTTCGGGTAACGACATCGTGACGATCAAGTACAGTTCAACAGGTCAGTTGGTCTGGCAGGCTTCATACGACGGTGCGGCTCACGGTAGTGACGAAGCGCGCGCAATTGCCGTCCGTGGCGACAGAGTCGTCGTGACCGGTGGCAGTGCCGAGGTGAATCTGTTCACTGATATGCTGACAGCGGTATACAGGACTGCGGGTGAGCTGGTCTGGTCGGTGCTTTATGGAAGTCCGGGAGGTGGCAATGACCATGGTCTGGCGACCGGGTTTGATTCTGCCGGCAATGTGATTACCGCCGGCTTTGCCACGTACTATGACAGTACCGGCTGGGATTTTGTCACTGTCAAGTATTCTCCGGACGGAGCCGAGCAGTGGTCAAGACGCTGCGCGACCGAGTACGAGGATTTTGTCAGTGCGGTGGCGGTCGACGCTGCGGGAAATGTCTATGTCACCGGTTCCAGTGGCAATCCGTATATGCTGACCTGGGACTACATGACGGTGAAGTACAGTCCGGACGGCACTGAGCGATGGGTCGTCCGGTATAACGGCCCGGCCGGCGAGGACGATGAGCCCCATGGAATTGCGGTTGATGCCGCGGGTAATGTCTATGTGACCGGAGGCAGTCTTGATTCAGTCTCGGGAATGGACTTTACCACCATCAAGTACAGTCCGGACGGACAGGTTGTCTGGATCCGTCGCTACGACGGTCCGGCTGCAGGGCTGGATGAGGCTAATGCCATTGCGCTAGATGGTGCGGGGAACATCTATGTGACTGGCTACAGTCAGGGCACGACAACGGACATGGATTATGCGACTGTGAAGTACGACCCGGATGGCAATCAGCTCTGGGTCAGGCGTTACGACGGTCCGGTGGGCGGATACGACGAGGCACGGGCGATTGCGGTCGACCATGCCGGTGGCGTGTATGTTACTGGCAGCAGCACCGGTTCAGGAACACGGGCAGACTATGCTACCGTGAAGTACAGCTCAGATGGTGAGGAGCTCTGGGTGCAGAGATACGACGGTCCGGCGAGCCGGCTGGACGAGGCGGTAGCAGTGGCGACAGATCGGCTGGGCGGAGTCTATGTCACTGGTGGCAGTTCCGGAAGCGGTACTGGCACTGACTACGCCACACTTAGGTATCCTGCAACAGGCGTGGCCGAGCCGGCACACGAGGCGTCCTGCATTGCTGGTCGTGTTCCGCGTGCCACGGTTCGGCGTCAGGTGTCTGACCTGCCGGAGCCGGGTTCGGTTCTGCTTGACATCTCCGGTCGCAGAGTCAGGAGATTCGAGCCGGGCGGGAACGGCCTGAGCGGGCTCGGACAGGGAGTTTACTTTGTGTGGTTAGAGACGGGCGGGAGATTCCTCAAGCTGGTCGTCACTGACTGACAGTTGAGCCAAGAGGCGTTAGTGCATCTGAGCGCCGATGCTCCCTGTGTGAGGCCGATTCCTGTACAGGCGGGTCGGCTGGAGTACAAGTACCTGGTGCCGCTGAGCCTGATCGACCGGTTGCGGGCGGCGATGATGCCCTATGTCTGCTACGATTCGTTCTGTCTCAGCCGGCCCCAGCGGCAGTATACGGTGCGCAGCGTCTACTATGACAACCGCCGGTTTGACTGCTACTACGAGAAGTTTGACGGATTCCGCCTGAAGAAGAAGCTGCGAATCAGAGGTTACAACAGGCCGGAGCCGGACAGCGTCGTGTTTCTGGAGATTAAGCAGAAACAGGAGGATTTCATCTCGAAGAGCCGCGCGCCGGTTCGCTGGGATCATCTCGAACGTGTCTTTGCCAGTTACGGCAAGACAGCACCGCTGCCATTCGAGCCGGGTACTGCAGTGGCTGATGCTGCCAGCCGGTTTCTCTACAACTACTACCGCCGACGGATGCTGCCGGCAGTGCTGATTGCCTACGAGCGGGAGGCTTTTCATAGCCGGTTCGACCCGACGCTACGTCTGACTTTTGACAAAAACGTGCGCAGCCGC
>JBDRUL010000130.1:0-4558 GCA_039801305.1 Caldifarciminota bacterium
CTCGCAGTGGTGCGCGCTGGAGCGATCTGATGTATGCAGGCGATGCACTTGATGCGACTTTGGGCGACGGACAGATCACTATCGTGGCATCACAGATAGCAATCTACCTGCCTCTTGTGCTGCGCTGAGGCGGGAGTTGCGTGATGCGTCACGCGGAATGATTGGAAAGTTGGTGCCCGATGCCGTTGTGCGGGTTCATCAACCGGGTCAGCCGCGCTCAAGAGCCGAAAAGCATGTTTTTCAGGCATGGTGGCAGTGCAACTCGATAACGGGTGTGTCCACATAGGAGATGCTGATCATGAAGCGAGTCCTCTCTGTACTAGCCCTTGTAGTGGGCTTGATCATCTCTCTCATCTCCACCTCGACCGCGCAAAACACAACGCCAGGTCTGGGGCCAACATCCCCGCCCATACCTGGGGCGCTAGAGTTTGCTCTGCCTAATCACGTTCCCTACGACCCTTTCCAACGCCACGAGACGCTGCCGGAGTACCCGTACAACCGGATGCGCCCGGCCGGTATGCAAGCCCGGCCTGCGCTCGCCAAACCGGCTGGGGTTGACCTGGATGTCACTTACATCAGCCGTACGCCGCTGTATAATAGCTACCAGGTTTGGTACACGGCGGATGGCAAACCTTATTTGCGGCCGGGCACGGAAAACGACAGGCGCTGGCCAGCTACCGGCGAGACGGTCACTTTCACCGCTCACATTCTGAACAAGGGCACCGTCCCCAGCGGCAGTTTTGCCTTCAAGTGGTTTATTGACGGACAGGAAGTTCATGCAGGCATGCGCGTCAGTCTGGCCCCGGGTCAGGAAGCGACGGAGAGCTATCAGTGGGCCTGGGCACATCCCCTGGACGGCGAGAGATTGCTGGGCAGCCACACGGTGCGTTTCACGGTGGATCCCGCCAACGCTATCGCGGAAACATATGAATCCAACAACAGCCTGGAGGACCGGACCGATGCCCTCAGCCTGGTGCTGGCAGTCACTCCAGAGCTATATGCAGCCCTTGAGACGCCGGTAGACCCCAAGTGGCCGTTCTCGGCCGAAGACTGGCTGCAAAAACAGATTACGGCGATGAACGCAGCCTTCGCCCGATCAGTGTACCCATCTGCCCCGAACGGGATCATCGAACGTGTGCGCCTGGACAAGATCCTTGTAACATCCACGAATCCACCCACCGACCTGACGGTTGACGGTGGCTTCTACATGTCCGGAGATGACAGATATGGAAACGCCTATTATGATCCCGCTACCGATGTCAGCGGCGCATTGATCCATGAGCTCAGTCACCAGTTGGGCATTATCGACACCTACAACATCGGCTTTCCTCTCGAAGCGCCCCAGGTTGTCGACCGACAAGGGCTGCCGGTCCAAATGCAGACCAATCTGTCTGTGCCCGGTCTGATGACCAACCCCGGCATTAGACCTCCAATCTATGACGAGCATACCACGCTCGGCGTCAACTCCAATAAGGGCTACCGCCGCGGTTACTATGGGGAGTATCTCTACGATGTTCCGGAGCATGTCCAGTTTCGCGTTCTAGACAACGCAGGACAGCCTGCTGCTGGTGTTTCCATCAAGTTGTACCAGAGTGCTTCAGAGCCGCGTATGTACGGCAGCCTCCATGGTACGGTTGACAATATCGCTGAGATTGTGGGCACAACTGACGCTGCAGGGCTTGTCGAGTTGACCAACCGGCCGGTCGGTGCCGGGGTTACCACCCACACCGGTCACGTGCTGCGAAACAACCCGTTTGGAGTCGTTGATGTTGTTGGTGGAAACGACGAATTCATCATCGAAGTGAACAAGGGCGATCACCAGGAGTACGGATGGATCGACATCACCGCATTCAACTTAGCAGCCTGGAGAGAAAGCCGTCAGAACGCGACACTGGATCTTGCGTCTCACGTACCTTCCGATAGCGCGCCGATGCCGCCTTCGAATCTTGTAGGAAGACTTGAGTCCGGTCTGGTCAGACTCGCGTGGAATGCCAGTGCCTCTGCAGACGTAGTGGGTTACAATGTCTATCGTGCCTTGGCGCGCGAAGCGAACACCTATCAGAAGATCGCTAGCAACCTCACTGATAGAACGTTTACTGCTGCATACGACTATGGCGTTGTGGCAGCCACCTACGCAGTGTCGGCGATCGATGCGCAAGGCCGTGAAAGCGGGTTCAGCAACCTGTTCTATGCTCTACGGTTGCTGAACCCGGCAAGTATCGCGGTCGAGGACTCGAATAGCCGCATCGTGCTCGGCCCCCAGAATGGCTACGCTTTGCTTCAGCAGTTACCTGATGGCCGATTGGCCGACACGCGAGGGAGCTTCGACCTTCACTTGGAGTTCTCGCAATACCTCGCTCGTGACCGTAGTGGGCGCCTGATTGTGTCTCACCCAGGAGATTACTACAGCAACCGGCACTCCGTCAGGATCATCGGTACAGAGTACTACACTGCATTTGAGTTCGGTGAACGCGGCTCGGCTCCCGGTCAGTTCGAGACACCCGCCGGTGTAGCCGTGTGGGGTCAGCCTTGTACCATCGAGGGACCGGTGGCTGTAGACTCGCACACTCTCATGCTGTTACATTTCGACGGCAGTTATGCGGGGGCACAGGGTCAGGTGGGCACTGCTGCTGGAACGACCTTCATGCCGGGGAAATACTCTGAGGGCGTTTTGATAGATTCAAATGACATGCTGACGTACAGCACCGCCGGAAATCTGAACCGAACACAGGGAGCACTCGAGTTCTGGATTCGCCCAAACTGGCCTGGCGCAGATGGCCAGAGCTACACTTTCTTCGAAGTTGGAGCTGGTTGGTTCAACCGCATGAGGATCATGAAAGATGGAGCCAACAACCTGCGATTCATGCTGTGGGACAGCGGTGCTGAATACGGTGTGGGCTACAACGTCGCCCACTGGAAAGCTGGTGAGTGGCATCACATCGGTGTCACTTGGTCTGGGACTCGAATAGCTCTTTTTGTGGATGGCCAGGAGGTGCAAAGTAGTGAGTCTGCCAGGGTCCCCGACTTGCTTGCGAGCACATTTTCCGTAGGGGCTTCCGTGGTTTGGCGAGACCAACAAACTAACGCAGTGCTTGATGAGTTCCGCGTCAGCGACATTCCTCGCGTCGGCAACAGCGACACATGCAGTTATCGTATCTTGGTAGCTGATAGCGGCAACAACAGAATACAGGCATTTGACGCGAGTGGCGGCTTCATAACCGCCTTTGGAGGTGCTGGTAGTGGGCCTGGGCAGTTCAGCAAACCGCAGGGCCTGGCGGTAGACGCTTCCGGACGGGTGTTTGTCGTAGATAGCGGCAATAACCGAGTGCAGGTATTAAGCTTTGACGGCGCCACCTTCAGTTTCGTCCGGGATATCTCTGCAAGCTTCAGCGAACCAACTGGAATCGCGACCTACGGAAACGATCGCGTTATCGTGGCTGATACCGGAAATAGTAAGGTCAAAGTGCTGGACGGGGTTGGCCACCTGCTTGCCGAATACACTGCCCCCAACGATGAGTATGCAGGCGCCTTCAATCGACCGCGCGGAGTGATTGGAGACCGAGCTGGCAACATCATTGTGGCAGACACGGGCAATCGTCGGGTGGTGACCCTACGCAATGCCCTTCCTCCTGAAACGCATCTCTACCTGGAGCCCGCAGCTGCCACAGTGAGCCAAGGTCAGGTGTTCGCAGTCGAGATCAAAGTGGACCTCTCGACAGCAACCGCTGATACGGTGGACGCCTACATCGATTTCGACCCGAACTGCCTGGAAGTGACTGATGCCGCAGGGAACCCGGCGACTTCGATTGAGCTCAATACGGCCGTCTTTGGCTCAGCAACCCTGAATGCCGTGAACAATGCCACCGGTCAGATCAACTTCTCCGCATCCAAGTTCGAGAGCCCGTACTTGACAGGCAGTTTTGCGGCCGCAACAGTTCGTCTTCGGGCTAAGACACCTATATCGAGCACCAATGTTCGGTTCGCTCGCAGCGGCGCTCGTTGGAGCGATCTCCTCAAGGCAGGCGAAAGCCTGCTCCCTACCCTGGGTAATGGAGCCTACTCAATCAGCGCGGGGCCGACGCCGACACCGACTCCTACGCCGACGGCAACCGCAACACCAACTCATACGCCAGCAGCCGCATCAACGCCTTGGCCTAACCAGCAATACTTGCCTGTGATCCTGCGAAGCGGCTGATTCGTGTTTGTTGATCTGAAGCGTATATGAATAGAAGCTGATCGTACCGGGCAACTCCATCGAGCGCCCAACACACAGTTGGGTGCAGAGAAACGCCAGCGTCAGGGAGATTGCGCCGCAGACAAGGCAAATGGTGACATGCCGGCTAATTCAACGGCAATCTCGCTGCACGCCGGCCAATCCTGCATCGCGCACGACAACAGTGGGGATGGTCACGAGGTGCCGAGGTGTTTTACGGCACTCCGGTGTCCTGGAGGTCCTGCCGGCCGCAGGGCAACAGTCAGAACAGTTACTGCAACTTCACATGTCGCGACGGCAACGTCACGCGGAAATACTGCCCGTCGCTGGTAAACTGCGGCTCCG
>JBDRUL010000131.1:0-4540 GCA_039801305.1 Caldifarciminota bacterium
ATCATTCATGCCGCTGACGGCAACATCCCGTCAGATATGGCAACAGAGGACGACGAGCAGGTTGAAGAGGAGCGCCGGCTGCTCTATGTGGCGCTGACACGGGCAAAGGACAGATTGTATGTGGTCTATCCGCTTCGCTACTATTTCCGGCGCTTTGGTTCCGGCAACGGGCACTCCTACGCGCAGCTCACACGCTTCCTGACCGGAAGACCGCGGGAGCTGATGGACGAGGAGATTCCTGATTCTGCTGCTACGCAGCGTTCCCCGGCTGTCCCTGAATGGCTGAAGCGGCTGTGGGGATGCTAGTCCGGGAAACGGTTGGGTGTTCTGCTCTGAACAAGCAGGGGATCACGGAAAGGTGACTTTTCAGCCTGGTGACGGGTCGCTTCGAAGAAGATGACCCAGGCGAGCGCGGCGTAGACCAGCAGGTTCACCAGCATCAACGGCCGCCGGTTCAGGGTGAAGACGATGAAATCGTATATGCCGTGCGCCAGCACAGCGGTGGCAAGCGCCAGAAAGTTGAGCCACAGGGCGTGGCGTTCACTGCGCGCGAACTTGGCTTCGCCGAGGAAATAGCCCATCAGTACACCGTCAAAGGCATGCGCCGGCACTGCCAGAAACGCCCGCATCACGCCGATGTCAAACCCGCCATAGAAGACATAGATGATGTTCTCAAGGGTGGCAAACCCGAGTGCAGCAGCGATGGAGTAGAGGATACCATCGTAGGGTTCATCAAACTCCGGCTGGGCATAGGCATACCACCTCACCACCAGGAACTTCCAGCTCTCCTCAACCAGCCCCACGATGAGTAGAGCACCGAGGAGAGCGTGCAGCAGATTTGGTGTTCTGGGCGACCAGCCGGTAAGAGACTGGAGTGCTCGCGACATCGCAAACGAAGGCAGCAGTACGATGGCTCCAAGCAGGAATGTCACTGCCAGCTGTCCCAGCGGCTCCTTCCGGTAGCGGTCGCGCAGGTAGAAGAAGAGAAAAAGGACTGCTGCCGGTGCTATGGCGAGGAGGAGCAGCGGGATATGACGCATACTTCCTAAAGCGTATAGTGCGAAGGGGTGACCGTCCAGTGCTGGCGAGAGTGCTTGACCCTGATTAGTGCAGCCCGTAAGATTGCCGACATGAGACTCTTGGTGGTCAACTGGCGTTGCGTGCGTAATCCGCTGGCTGGCGGTGCTGAGGTCTATCTGCAGGAGATATTCCACCGACTGGTCAGCCGAGGCTACAGCGTGACGCAGGTCGCCGAGCGGTTTGCCGGCTCTGCGGCGGAAGAGACGATCGATGGCATTAGGGTACTCCGCTTCGGGGGCAAGTGGACTTTCAATTTCTCAGTAGCAAAGAGGATCGGTGAGCTGGCTGAGTCCGGTGAGTTTGATCTGGTCATAGATGACCTGAACAAGATTCCGTTCTTCTCGCCTTGGTTCACCCGTAAGCCGGTCATGGTTATTCTTATGCATCTTTTCCGCGGCGCCATATTTAGAGAGGCGCTGCCACCGCTCGCCGCGTACGTCTGGCTTGCCGAAAGCATGATACCACTGGCTTACCGTCACTGCCGTTTCGCGGTACTTTCAGAGAGCTCCAAGCGTGATACGGTCAGGCTGGGCATTGACCCCCGCCTAATAACCGTGATCCCGCCCGGAACTGATCTGCAGCGCTTCAAGCCCGATCCGGCGACTGTGCGCGAACCGGTTCTGTTGCATGTGGGCAGGCTGAAGCGCTACAAATCTGTTGATCATCTACTGAATGCGGTGCGGATGCTGCTTGACCGCGGTCTGGAATTCCAGACGGTTATTGTCGGTGAAGGAGATGACCGCCCTAGGCTGGAGATGCTGGCTCGAAAGCTCGGGCTTAGTGGAAGGGTGCACTTCACCGGTTTTGTCAGCGAAGAGGAGAAGGTCGCTTGGTACCGGCGTGCGGCACTGCTGGTGGAGAATTCGGCGAAGGAAGGTTGGGGGTTGATTGTGCTGGAAGCAAACGCCTGTGGAGTGCCGACGGTCGTTGCACGTTCGCCCGGGCTGGTGGACTCTTCGCGAGACGGAGTCAACGGTCTCATGTATGACTATGGGGATGTTGCCAGACTGGCTGAGTGTATCGAAAGGATGCTCAGAGATACAGATCTTCGGAAAAGGCTCGGAGAGCAGGCAGTCAGCTGGGCACAGCAGTGGACATGGGATTCGGCTGCCGACCAGATGGAGCACGTGATCAGACAGGCAGCGGAGAGCTGGAGGAAGAATGGGACATAGACAGGACAGTACTCCGGCGCTGCTCTGTGATGCTGTAACCAAGGAGTTCCGCCGGGGAAGGGGGCTGCGAAGGCGTGTCACCAGAGCACTCGACGCGGCTTCGCTCAGGATCGAGCAGGGTGAGTTGTTCGGTCTGCTGGGTCCGAATGGAGCAGGTAAGACGACACTCGTGCGGTGCATCGCCACCCTGCTGATTCCAGACAGTGGTACCATCAGCGTTTTCGGACACGACGCCTTTCGCGAGTCACTTGTCTGCCGCCAGCGGACAGGTCTGCTGACGTCCGGAGAGAGAACGCTGTACTGGAAGCTGTCCGCCCGGCAGAATCTCAACTTCTTTGCAGCGCTGTACGGTCTGACCGGCAAGGCAAGAGATCGGCGGATAGATTATCTTGTCGAACTGATGGGGCTGAAGGATGTCGAGAGAGAACGTCTTGAGAGATACTCATCCGGGATGAAGCAGAAGGTGGCTCTCTGCCGGGCCATTCTGCATGATCCGGATCTGGTGCTGCTGGATGAACCGACACTGGGTCTGGATCCGCAGTTTTCTCGATTCATCCGGTCCTTTATCAAGGAGGAGTTGAGCCGGCGGCAGAGGAAAACTATTCTGCTCACAACTCACTATATGGAAGAGGCAGATACTCTCTGCGACCGGATAGCGTTCATCAGCAGGGGTAGGATTGTAGATGTCAGGACTCCTGAAGAGTACAAGGATAATTTGCCCTTTGAGAGAGTGCTTGAGGTCAAGTGTCAGGGGCAGCCTCAGATTCAGGCAGTGGAGAGGCTGGCGGGCGTGAAGAGCGTGAGGAGTGAGAGTCGCGACGGGATGACCACGCTGAGGATTGTAGCACCTGACAGCGAAGCGGTGCTGGCGGATGTGCTGGAGGCTCTGCGCCCCGGTTGCCGGGTGCTGGGAATTGACGTGAAGGAGCCTACGCTCGAGGACGTTTTCATTCATGTGACCGGCACGTCGCTGGCCGGGGGTACAGCAGAATCATGAGAGTCACTGGCTATCTGCGGGTAGCGCTGGCTGAGGCAGGCAAGACCATCAGGATATGGCTATCGTATCCGGTAATGCTTGGGTTCTGGGCGATATTCCCCCTTTTATGGGTGATGCCTTATGTATTTCAGGGTAAGGCACTGGTAGGCGGGATGTCGAGTGATTCCTTTGAGCAGTTGACCGGCTCGGGTAATTATCTGGCGTTCGTACTGGTTGGTGCCATAGTTTCAACTTTTGTCTTTTCTGCGCTCTGGGGTGTGGGCAACTCTCTGCGCGAGGAGACATACTGGGGAACCATGGAATACATTATTGCTTCACCCACACCGCCTCTGGTCATACTCGTTGGTAAGACACTGGCCGAATGGCTCTCGGCAACAGTGATGGTTGTGTTTCAGGCGGCAGTAATCGGCTTGCTGTTCGGCATTCAGTTCACTCTCGCCAAGATTTTGCCAGTGCTGCTCATATGCGCTCTGCTGATGATCGGATTCTATGGCTTCGCTATTGCCTTTGCCGGGTTTACGTTACTCATCAAGGAGGTGCACGGCTGGGTACATACGCTGGAATGGGTCTTTTTCCTGTTCTCGCCAATACGTTATCCGGTAGGAGTGAATCCGATTACCGAGTTTGTGAGCAGACTCATTCCGCTTACTTGGGCACTGCTGGCAATCAGAGGGATCATTCTGCTCAACCGCAATGATGTTTCACTCTGGCAGACAGTCGGCGTACTGCTGGGGATGGATGTGGTACTGGTAGTCGGCGGGTATCTGCTCTTTGTTGTGTTGGAGCGCAAGACCCGACGTGACGGCACCGTGGCAATGCATTAGTTATATGGCAACCGTGGTTTTGAAGGCAAGACGCCCGGCGTTCTCGCATTTGAAACACTATGCCATGGCGGTCTGGGCTGAGAACATCAAGGAATGGCGCCTTGAGCTCACTTATCCGGCTGACTTCCTCCGCAGCCTGGTCGACCCCGTAGTTTATCTGTTGCCGTATCTGCTCTACGGAATGGCGCTGGTCGGTGGCAGACAGTCTCAAAACCTGCGACGACTTGCTGGCACAGACGACATTGTGACTTTCGTTACTCTGGGGTATCTGTTTATCGGGTTTTTGAACATGGCGCTCTGGGCAATGGGGTTCAGTCTGCGTAAGGAGCAGATGTACGGCACCCTCGAGTCTGTCTTTGCTGCACCGGTTCCCCGTTGGGTGTTCACCATGGGCATGGCAATGCACTCGATACTCCATCAGACCTTGATGATTGCAGTTCAACTGGTATTTGTTCTGCTTGTGTTTA
>JBDRUL010000132.1:0-4523 GCA_039801305.1 Caldifarciminota bacterium
GGACGGTTCCTGCTTAGGAATATTCCAGAATGAGTCGCTGTCAGCTCGCGTCAGGTGTGAATTGCCGCAGGCAGTTACAGTGGTGTTCACAGCCCGAGACGGACTGGAAATACAGGCAGTCGCCAAGTTGCGATTCCGCATCGATGAGGGGCTATGACACTGGCGGTTGTCCTATTGGTTTCTGGGCTATTGAATCAGATATTCGTTACTACTTCGGAGGCTTTGGCAGTTAACCCGGCACAGCTCGCTCTGAACAGTCAGGGGCAACGCTACTGTCGGCTCCTGAGTGTTGCGGGGACTTTCTATAACAACTCATTTACGTTTGCGCAATACAACCGTTACACGGGTATCTTTCTGGATCGTCGTGACAAGGATGATATCCTTCGTTCGGTTCCGCGTGAGGGACTTACTGCAGGAGCAGAAGCAACCGCGGGAGTTGCCGAACTGGCATTCGGTTCCTGCGCAGTTGCCATCCGGACGGAGGCGGCGGCCACCGTACTTCTGCCCAAGGAGTTGCTTGAACTAGCACTTGACGGGAACGAGATAGATCGTATGTACGCTGGCGAAGCAATGGCAATGACGCAGGTCTTTTCCCGTGCAGGTGTTGGTATCGGGAGTGGAGTGGGCAGAAGCCTGACAGTTGGTTTTGGGGGACACGTCATCAAAGGTCATTGGTGCGCCGAGCTCAGGAGGTTGAAGGTTGAATTTGCAGCTACGCCCAGCAGAATTACAGGATCTGTTCTGGGCGTTTACCGCGTGGCAAATGGTGGTCAGGGATGGGCACTTGATATCGGAGCAACATGGCGTTCCGCAGACTGGCTTGTTTCTGGGGCGCTATTGGACGTTAGTCAAGGGATCGACTGGACCGTGGATGTTCGAGAAGTTGAATACTATGCTAGCTTTGATTCAGTAACACTTTACGATATAACTCGCGGAGCCGGTTTGCTTAACACTTCTGAGCTGACAAACGGCGGATTCACAACCACATTGCCTGCGAAGGTGAATCTCGGCTTGGGTCGTAGAGTGACCGACATGTTCAGCACAGGACTGTTATTCTTTTCTCGATGTGACTTGGATCCATTTCATGTGAGATGCTGGCGGCTAGTTTCTGTCACGGAAGTCTGGCCAGTTAGGTGGCTGCCGGTGGCCTGCTCATTTGAGTTTGACTCACGAAATGGCTTCGGAGCAGGGATCGACGGCGCTTTTCTGCTGCACCGACTCGCCGTCCGTCTTGGACTTACAGATGTTGGTGGACTGCTAATGGGGGCGAAAGGATTTGGTCTGAAACTGAGCCTTGAATATATAGAGCCTTTCAGACATAAAAACTCGTCTGCCACGAATGCATTGCGAATAGGTACTTACGGTAGTTGACAGGGTGCTGACGCCGGCTATCTTCTCCAGCGTTGACGTGTCTGGTTGTGTGACGGTGACGCATTATGGGGCTGTAGCTCAGTCGGGAGAGCACCTGCTTTGCAAGCAGGGGGTCGCCAGTTCGACTCTGGTCAGCTCCACTGGAGCAGAAAGCTTGGATAAGAGATTCAATGTTTGGCTGGGGGACAGGGATTCGAACCCCAATTAGCTGGTCCAGAGCCAGCCGTCCTGCCAGTTAGACGATCCCCCAACAACAAGGACAGAGAATACGCAGCGGAAACTCGCAGTCAAGCCAGTAAGGCCCGCGCTTGACTGATCTTTTGTGTCGAATCCGGTGAGGATACGTAGCCGGTATAAGCACAGACAGTCGTCCGTAGGCAGTCCTTTACTCTATTCGGGCTACCTTTCGGGGCATGGTTGACGGCTTTTGCCCGCATCGTATAATCGGCCGTGCGTTCAGTCTTGTCCTATCTTGTGGTCCTGTTTGCTACCTATTGTGTGTTAGCGGGGTGTGCGTGGCGCCTGAAGGTTCGACCGACAACAGAGCACGTGTCTGTTCTTGTGACATCCGGTCTTGATTGCAAGACTCTGCCTCTGCAGGCAGCTGCGGTTCACAAAGCACGGAGCTTGGGGCCGACAATCTGGTTTGTTGTGGGGGAGGTACTGAACGATACCCTGTGGTCAGAGATGTCCGAAGCTGAAGTGCAGGTTAGACTCCTCAACGCTGCTGGCGTTGATGCAGTCTTGATGGGACCCGAGTGGCTTCGCTACGGAGGTGGACGAGTCAGGACACTGGTAGACATCGGGCGATTCTATCTGTTGGCAGCGAATATCGTGGATACTGTCAGGCAAACCGTCGGGCATGAGTTTATGCTGCGTCAGTTCGGTGGAATTGTTTTGGGAGCGACAGGTCTGTGCTTTGATAGCAGCGCGATTGAGTTCTTGCAATCGGGTGTGATGTTTCTGTCTCCTAGCTACGTTGCTCCCAAACTTACTGTTGTGCTCCGCCAGCGTGCTGATGTGAGGATGGCACTCATGGGAGAGGGGGCGTACTGGCAACAGGAAGGAGAGTACCATCTGATTGTTGCTCCCTCGGGCAACAGGACGTCTGTGCTTGCTCCTAGCCAGAAGCCTGAGATGATAGCTTGGTATGACTTGAGTGTTGCGGCAGGGGCAGTCAGTACGGTTGGTAAGGAGGTTGCTCTGGACGGTTATAAGCCAGTGAGTGCTGTTACGAGGGTATGTGATTCCATTGCCAGTGCCATTGATTCGCAGGCTGCGTTGGTTGTGGCAGAATCGCAAGTGGTTCTGTCACCATCGGTGCTGACCCGAATCTTGGCGCGCACACTTCTAGTTGAGCAGCAGGCCGACTTTGTTGTCTTTGATACGCTGGGTATCGAGGCTATCAAGCCCGGTATTATCACCCAAGGGATGATTTGCCGGAATGTAAGCAGGATAGGCCGACTGGTTGTTCTTGACTTGGAGGGACGGCGTGTGCGAGATTTATTGCGTGTACCAGGGAGGGTTGTCGAGAGGAGGCACGGAATCAGGACGCAACGGCTGGCCATGAGACGGACTTACACAGTGTTAACGAGCACCGAATTCGTCCGTAGGAATCCGGAGCTAGCCAGGTGCCGTTATCAAATGATAGCGACTCCGCCCTGGCGGATCATGGCGTCAGTTTTGCGACGAGAAAGCGGCCTGTAATGAGTGTGCTAAAGACCAAACCTAGTTTCGGCAGATTTGTTTGGACTGTGCTAGTCACCCTCTATTCGCTAATATTTTTTCAGAATCTATTGCAAGACACACTTGGCGATATTGGTTTGATTCAGCGTGTTTTCTCGGCTCTTTTCGTGATGTGGTTCGGGATTGAGTATTATTTCGGCTCACCCTTTTTTCAGTCTGGACTTATTGCTCATTCGGCGTTTTGGCGCGGTCTGTTCGCTAGTTTTGTCTATCCGTACATTGGCTATGCCGGCGGTGATTTCATCTGGTGGCATTTGACTCAGATGCCAGTACCAGGGTTTGTGAGCGGTGTCACGGGTCTCATTGTGTTCGCGATAGGCACCGGTATCAGATTATATACTTTGCTCGCAGCCATACGGATGCTGCGTTCAAACCCAATGGGTAGGGATGGTTCGCAGCAGAAAGAGACTTCTGTACTTTGTAAGAGGGTTGTGCGTCTTTCGCCGCAACAGTGGTGCCGGCATCCTAGGTATCTTGCAACACTGATTCAATTGGTGGGGATTGCTCTTGTATTTCGGTCGTGGGGGGGACTGGTGCTGGTGTTGGCAGTAGGTATCCCTCTTGTTTTCCTCCAAGCGCGTTATGAGGATTCTGTTCTGCGAAATCTGCTCGGAGCCGACTTTGAGGCTTACCGCAAGAAGGTACCGTTCCTGCTGCCGCGTTGGCGGTAGACAACTAGGAAGTCAGGAGCGCCACGTGGCGCTCCTGACTTCCTATGGTAGATCAAGAACTACTGAATCACTACTTTTGTAGTCAGCGTGTTCCTGCCAGATTCCAGTCGAATCAAATAGATTCCTTTTGCAAGACCCCGTACCCGAAGCGGGATACAACCGTCTTCGTGGTTCACGTTTAGCGGGTATTGTGATATCACACGGCCGGAGATGTCAAGTACTTGGAGTATGGCTGAACCAGGCTTGCAGTACTCATAAGATAGAAGGAGAGATTGTCCGGCTGTTACCGGATTTGGTTTGCATCGTATCGACGCCTGCCGAATTCGCGGTGGCGTGTAGGTTAGTTCGAATCCGGCACCGCCGTCTGTAGTCTTTAGCATCATCCCCATGTCCCCGACTAGATACCCTGTTGAGTTGTCTACTGGGAATGCCATGGCGAGGAATTGGGCATCGCGCACAGGCAGGTCGTGCAGTCTCATCCAAGTTGTTCCACCGTCCGTGGTTTTGATGACGGTTCCCTGTGTTCCACAGGCGTACCCTACCTCAGTGTTGACAGGAAACACTATGCGGTTGAGCATAGCGTCAGTGCCAGTCGTCTGTTCTGTCCAAGTTGTTCCACCGTCCGTGGTTTTGATTACGCGGCCGGCTCCTCCGCAGGCATAACCGGTAGTGCTTGTCGGGAAGGAGAAGGCTCGAATGCTAGTAGTGGTGGTCACCGACCGCCAGCTGGAGCCG
>JBDRUL010000133.1:0-4520 GCA_039801305.1 Caldifarciminota bacterium
AACCCTCGCGAACACATCATTACCGGCTCCTTTCACTAGCTCCCAATTTCCTGAATATAATCACACCCGCAGGTAACCTTACCCCCGTCTAGTAGCATGTCAATAGACAAGAAACTTCATCACAACGTTACCACTGTCCTCGGTTTACCTTCCATATCAGACATAACTAATATGACGAAATACTTATGGCACTGATATCTAATTTACCCACAGACAGTTATCCCAAACGTACCCTACGCCCTTTCCCATCCCCCAAAGCTGTACCATGAGCGACACGAATTGCCGAACTCCATACAACACGAGAGACTGCGACTGCACCAGCGTATCCAATTGTTTTCGCATGAACCAAATCTATCCGTTCACTTGTCGCTGCCACAACATATGCATCTCCAAACCCGATCATGGCAGAGACAATGACTGCCGCTGTGAACCAACGACTAAACTGCTGCGAAACTTTCAAACTGGCTTCGGACTGTACCTAATGTGCAACATTCCCTTCAAAACCGCCAGTGGGTGCAACCCAGCACCAGCAAGCCTAGTGGCTTCGATTGTTGAACCACCAAATGAACAAAGAATCAGAAGTACGCCCTGAGTTCACTTGAGAAGGAATGCTCAGCAGCTCTGTCAGGGCGTCTGCTGAACCGATAAAGGATTGAGAGATCAACAACCCTACTCAGAACATAACCGGACTCAATAACGACGCTTGGAGTGATGCCTAACGGTCGCGTCAAGCTTACTTCCAACGGCACCGTCTTCACACTAGCCCTGCGTGAAACTAATTTGCCACTGACACGAACTCTTGCCCTCTCTAAAACAGTCATCGCCCGCGCTGCACCCAGCTCAAGCGAAGACAAACTGAATCTTCTCGCGCTCGGATGAACCACCTGCTCTGCTATGCTGCTCTGTTCGAAACCAGCGGTCAGCTCCAACCGGAGGCGCACTCCGACAACCGGCATGAACTCCAACTTCCAGCTCGATTCATCATAGTCAACCAAAGCAGCAGTATACCAGTGACGAACTGATGCATACTCCACTCGGCCACGCAATTCTAACTCAGGCAATCGGGAGCTGCTGACCTCCGCATACCTGACATGACGTACGTCATGTCTTCCGCTAGCAACAAGCGTTTTGTCAAAACCACCTTCCCCAGAAAGTCCCCAGCAGATACTCAATAGTGGATCAAGAGTATTGCTCGTCGCTCGCAGATCATAGCGAAATGCCTCTCTCGTCAAGCCTGAGTCTGTGGCGGTAACCGAGCGCGCCAACGAAGACGTCAACCCTAACCAGCTTAACCTCGACACTTCGACGCTACCATTCATTGCGCGTTCATGCGCAGATGTGAATCTATTAGTTGCTACAAGTCTCCTCTCATAGTCTCCACCTGGATCCGGAATGAACCTGCCTGTCAACGAATCCCGCGAATAGCTCCCTCTAGGTTTCCCGACATAGTAGAACTGTTCGCTATATGACCGCAACAGACGGTTTGATTGCCCCAGATCAAATAGTAACCGTACACCCCGAACTGGCGATAAGCCTACCCGAGCAGTTCCGAATAGTCGACCACCATTCCCAATACTCCCACTCAATAACTTCTCAGAACCCACGTCCGCGCGACAATCGAACACCTCACCAACACCCACATCTAAGTCGGCCTGCAATCGGTGCACAGGCCCGATGTTCCCGTTCTGTAATTGCCCGACTGTGTCCCCGTGCGTGATCAACTGATACCGCATCCCCGCAGCCCTGAACACCGTAAGGCTAGGCTCACGCTGTCTGAACCCGGCTCCAGCAGACCAGATCTGGCTTTGTTGTACAGTATCAAGCTCCACCCGCCAACCAATCTCCCCTCTCCAAATACCGAGCACCGGTACCAATCCTACGTATCGGCTACGACGATATTCTGCCTTCTCCAGCTCGCCAACCAACCAGGCAAATCTTACACCCGCTGCCCATCTGTCGATAGGCTGACCGTTACTGCGGACAAGTCGTCCCATGTCACCCTTGAGATCCATCCAGCGCCAAGGTTTTAGCCGCACAGTCAATTCATCGCTAACTCGCCGCTTGTCCTCTGTAGTCCCTGCCCAGCGCCGGGCAAATTCAGGCCTCCTCGTCTCGGATAGAAGATCGAACCCTGCCGCCTGCTGGACATGACGTAACTCAACTCCTGAGGTGGTGTCGCCCCAGACAGCGTATACCGAAAACGCACCGGCGTTAACATCGGCCTCAGTGCCTGCAAACATATTCAGACAGCGTCTCTGGAACGCAGCGTCTGCCTGCACCAACAAACGACCCTGACTTATTCCAGCCTGCAGATAGCCAATATCATTGGACTGCGGCAACTCGATACGGACACTGTCAACGTAATCACCTATCCCTTCACCCACGTAACAGAAACCGAGCAACGAATCATCGTATACATACCGCCCCAAGGAGTCGCCGACAAAAGTAAACTGTACATCGTAATCACCCAACCCTGCTCCGACATAACGAAAGTGATTCCCTTCGGCGATATACTCTCCTGCTCCAGCACCGACGAAGTTAGCTCCTGAGAGCCACGCTCTCAAAGTATCCCTGCCGATCCTCGACAGATGCTCTTCTTCTTCCTCAGTAAGTTCTCCCAGAAGCCGTCTCCCGGGATCATCGGCTTCACGCAAAACAGCAACCCTCGCCGAGCCCGGACCGGGCCGCCACTCTACTATCCCTCCCACCATCAAACGATGGAAAGACTCCACGATGTACTGAAACTCCACCTCAATACGCGAGAGCCTGTCGATCACTCTCCGGCTGGTGAAAAAAACTTCACCAGCGGAGTAGTCAATTATATAATCTTCGTCCCATCCTCTAGTAAGAAGCCTGCCATCGAGAAACACACGTTCACTGCCAGGCAATATCTGCTCTGAACAGCCAGATGGTAGAAGCAGGTATGGCCCTTGTACGCCATCAATACCTCTCAACAGTACCTTCTTGTACTTACCCCGGGGGCGAGCATAAGTCCCAGAAAACTTCAGCCCCTTGCTGCTCGCCTTAGACTGATTCGTCGATTCAAGCGACAGATGCACTCCAACTGCCTGACGTCTGATAGTTCCGAAGTCACCAGCATCAACACCAATATTGACATCGCCAACAAAGCCCTGCCAGTTGCTACTTCTTGCGCTAACGACAATTCTGTCGATCTCCTCTACGTCCTGGGTTGTTCCTTCCGAGCAAACTGGGTTAGTCTGATCAGAAAGTTCCGCATTCACTATGATACCAGTGACCTCACCAGCCAGGGCAACACGTGTCACCTGCTCGATACCAAGTCCTCCATCGGCTCCCAAAGATACACCCACCGTCTTGTAACCACTTAGCGCCAAGCTACCATCAAGATCGGAATCCAAACTGTCGGCAGGATACAATTTCTTCGCTGACGACTCGCCCTCCGAAGACCCAACCACAGCCTGAGATGTGCTTCTTGAAGACAAACCACTGAAGCCAGCACATTGGTAAGTTACGCTGACCATCGTCCACGGCTCCGGACGCTGCTGAAGGACTAGCACTCCCCGGTCCAAATCAATCAAGTAGTCTTCAGTTCGCTCTCCGGCAACGAATACAGACTCTGTCCCCATAATAACAAACGCATGGGGAAGTCTCATTTCGGTCTGAATGCCGTCAAAAATGAAGTCAACCCGGCAACGGCATCCTACTGCATGAACCTCAGCCCCCTGCTGCATATTGGGGGTAACACAAGCTACAAGCACTAGTGTGGCGATTCCGGTAATCACCAAGTCGGGAACTCATAGACGACAAGCCGACTCGGCCCGTCAAGGACAATTAGCCTGTCTGGCCAAACCGCCAAGTCAGCTATATGGTTTATGCCGTCAAGTTCAAACCGCTCCTGCTGGCGGTTATCCATAACCATTACAAATCGCGTCTCAGCACTATAGAATATCAATCGGGACTTCCTATCCGAACTCATTCTCTGAAACTCCCTGCCAACAACCAGCCGACGCTCGACAATTGCCGCCCGGTTGACGACAATAACCTGTCCGGCGCTCCCCAAGACAGCAAACATCCCCTCTTCGAGCTCCGCCAACGCTGTCGGGTGCAATATATCCGTAGCATCAAGGAACACTCTGCTCCCGCCCCAAAGGCCCTTGCGCCAAACAACTCCTCGCAACGCATCACTAACCAGTACTTCAGCGGGGGAATAACCCACTATTCCAGCGAGCTTTACGTCTACCAAACAGGCCTCCAGTTCCCGGCGGCCACGATTGTAACGATAGAGTGTCCTGTCATCATATACATAAACGTAGTGGCGGATAGCGGCCAATCCCCGTGGTACCACCAAGCGATTGGGCATAGCAAGCGTCTCTCGAATCTGTAACGCTTGATTGAAAACCAGTATGCGTTCTCCAGATTCTTCGACGGCCAACAGATCCGTGCCATCAGGACAAATGCAAGCAACAGGTCCGGTGAGCCGCAAGCTAGCTCCCGGGAAAAGTCTTGTCGCTACAACTGCAAAGCTAAGCTCTCTACTCCGA
>JBDRUL010000134.1:0-4520 GCA_039801305.1 Caldifarciminota bacterium
CTTACAGGTATTGCCCGACGCGAGGCATTGTACCGGCGCCGGCAACTCAGACGGCAGTATTCGCTGGATGCGATTGATCCGGAAAGGGGCGGTCCTTCAGTGGCAGGACCGGCTGAGGAGTATGCCCGGCGTATAAGAGCTGAACAGTTGTATCAGGCATTGAGCCGCCTGCCGGAACGCCAGCTTACGGCTCTGCTGCTCTTCTACGAGCAGAATCTTTCGTATGCAGAGATCGCAAAGGAGGTGGGCTGTACTCAGGGAGCAGTAGGCCAGTTGATTCACCGGGCACTGAGACGCCTGGGCAGGATGCTGGCCGACTCTGCCCGGGATGTGGCGTAGTTTCTGAAAGGAGGATTGATGCGCAGATGGATTGCCGCGTGTGCTGGTGACGATTTGTGTGGAATCCGGAACAGGAGTGTGGAGAAGTTTCTGAAGGAGCTGCGTGCAGGGAGAAGGGTAGATGTCGAGAGCTGGCTCAAAGCGAAGCTGGCTGACTCCCTGCGGGAGGTGTTGACAGGAGCGGTGAGGTTCGATCGGGAGTATCGCGATTTCAAGAGACGTTACCCGGGAGTGAGCCTGTGTGCGCTGTTTGGAATCAGGCAGCGTAAGAAAAGGGCGGTCGGCGTCGTTAACAGGATGAAGACCGAAGCGCTCTTTGACAGACGGGAGCAGATAGCAGGACAGCGGGAACAGGCTGATCGTTCCCAAGTCTCTGTCCGAAAGGAGGTGAAGAAACATGGCAAGCGATCCCACCAGGCGCGTGTCCAACTGGGACCACGGCTACAACACTGCCCGCATCAAGGATCTCCTCGATGCGAAGCGTCCCGGAATGTGGACCCGGGTGCAGGCGGTTCTTCCTGACCTGTATGCGATGGAGATGCAGGTGAAGCAGACGCTCGACGCCAAGGGCGTGACGATTATCGACTATCCGTTCTACCTTGACTTCGGCCGCGAGCTGTGGCATCTGTGTCGAATCGGCATGTCAGGTCCGGCGGCGGCAAAGGAGGCAGCGACTCTGATTGCCAAGTGGAAGGACCGTGGGCTGAGTCAGGCGGTGCTGGAGGCAATCCGTTCCGAGGTCTTCAACATCGGTCCGCCGAGTCCATAGGACAGGTGCGATAGAGAGCGGCCGCAAGGCCGCTCTCTCTTAGTTCCGGCTGGGACGGGGCAGAGTTGTGAGCCGGTCGAACTGGCGCAGGAGCTCGCCGTTGATGCGGCTGATCTCGGAGCGGAGCCGGTCAGGATGAGAAGCGGCGGTCGGGTCAGGTTGTATCGGCTCACCGATTATCACCTCGATGCGGGTGTTGAGGATGTTGCCGACAATGGAGAGGAAGCCTTCCCAGGCTTCGTTCAGCCATGGCTGCGAGAAGGGCTCGGGTCCCAGTTTGAGGTTGCGGATATAGACCGGCAGGATGGGCGTGCCGGTCTTGACTGCGAGATAGGCGCAGCCGTCGTGGACATGGGTTATCTGGCCCGAGCGGTTGAGCTCACCTTCAGGATAGATGCCGACACAGCCGCCCTGCCGCAGCGTTTCGAAGCAGCGCCTGATGCCGGGGATGTTTTCGAATGCCTGGCCGGTGTTTACCGGAATGGTGTCGCAGAGGTTGCGCATGAAGTAGCCGACAAAGTGCGTCTTGAACCAGCGTGACCAGGCGACAAAGAAGAGTCGCGTCCTGAGTGCTATCTGGAGCACAACCGAGTCCGCACCGGTGAGGTGGTTGGCGGCAACGATGAAGCCCCGGCAGAGAGGCACGCCGACACGTTCTCTGCCTATTACCTTGACGCGGATTGTAAGCCCATACAGTGCCAGCAGTGCCCGTTTGATAGCCAGCCAGACCTGCCTCACCGCAGTTCTCCCTTCCGCATTGTAGCACTCTCATTAGAACGTGTCAATGCCTCGGTCTCTTGACCCGACGAATCAGGGAGTCTATGATTATCGTCGTGAAAAGGCTGGCGCGGCTGGTTTCGGGTGTCCTACTCTTGACAGCAGTCGCTGCTGCCGGTCGCGGGGGGGTATATCCGGCAGAGACACTGCCGGCGCCGGAGTATCACAATCACTCGTTTGAGCTGCTTTCAAACAGCCGGTATTCGGTACATTCGGGCTTCACTGAAGACCTTCCCCGTCAGGTGCTCGCGAATGTGCTCTGGGCGATGAGCCGGGTGCCAAGGCTCGGCACCTATCGTGAGATCTACGTGGCAACACCGGAGAATGTCTATCTCTATGAGCCGGGTTCGAATACGCTGGTCGTCCACCGGACAGGTGACCTGCGTTACAATTCGGGTTCGGCATTTGAGGCAGGCATCGCCTGTGCCCGGCACGAGGAGGCGGGAATGGCGATTCAGGCCGGGCTCTTGGCAGCGACCGCATTCTGGGCGCGTGGCGGCGGTCTGGTGGCATCCTGCCCGATGCGCTGGGCAACCGACTATGCGAATGCGAACTGGGGACCAGCGCACACCATCCGGATGGTGAATGTCTGTGGCAGAGCGCAGACTGAGGGTCTGGATACGCTGCTGGTGGCTCTATCGTCAGATTCTTCGTTGCCGTTGCCGCATGTCATCGGTGAAGATGCCTTTGAGCCGCTTCTCGCCGAGCTGCGTCAGGATTCGCAGTTCGGTGCGATAGCTCCGTCGATCGAGAATATATCCCAGCTGCTCTGGGCAGCCTATGGTGTCACTCCGCATAACGCCTTGAACGCACGGCAGGGTCTGACCGTGCCGAGTTCGATGGCGAACTACCACCTGACTGGACGGATATACCTTGTGCGCAGTGAGGGAGTTGACCGGTTCCACAACCGCCTGCCGCCGGGCAACAACCTGAATACTGCTGACCACCGTCTGGAGCGGGTTGTGATCGGCGACCGCCGGCCTGAATTGCGGCAGGCTTCAGAGCGGATTCCGCAGAATGCGCCGATCTACTTTGTGATTGCGGTCAGTGATACCAGTGGGTATGCACCAATGCAGGAGGCTGGGTTTGCTGCATTCCAGTTCCTGATGCAGGCAGCAGCACTGGGACTGAACGGTTATCTGACTGTGCCGCTGACAACGACTGAGCGGAGCGCAATCGCCAATGCGCTCAGTCTGCCGGCAGGACAGTATCCGGCAGTTGTCTTCTCCTGCGGCGAGCGGGTAACCGGCATTGCCGAGCGCAGTGCTGACGGGATGGTGAGAATTGTCCGCGGCCAGTCCGCAGTGCGGCGGGGAGTGCTGCGGGTCGAGTATCTGCTGCGGCGTTCAGGAGAGGTGAGGGTAGAGGTTTTTGACCTGCTGGGCAGACCGGTGCGGCTGCTCCTGGATGCGGTTCAGTCGAGCGGATATCACTCGATAGTCTGGGACGGCACCGATGAGCAGGGCAGCCGGGTGAAGCGCGGTACCTATGTGGTAGTGGTATCAGCTGAAGGTGAGGCTGCGCAGCACCGGGTCAACTGGTCGCGCTGATCAGAGTTACCAGCTTCTTGTAAGCGAGCCGCTCAACCGCCAGAGACTGTAGCCGCCGGCCGTGCCCAAATAGGCGCTGCGGGCAATGGCGATGCCGGCTGCGCATATCCTCCCGACAGGCAGGGCTGAGTTGAGACCGATGTCAAGCCTCCGGTTATTGTCTTCGAGCGAACCGCTCAGTGACAGGGCGTTTGTCCACGAGCCGAACAGGGTATAGGACGGAGCAAGGCTCAAGGAGAGCAGGCTGGTGGCTGAATCAGAGATGGTGCTGCGTTGCAGCTGAACATCAGCACTCACTGTAAGCGGAAAGCCAAAGCTCAGGCTGTTGCCGATTCCCAGTGACAGTGACGAACAGTCACGCAGCAGTGTATCGGATGAGCCGAAGTTCTGATATGAGACAGAAAGATGGGGAGAATTGTTGATGGCAGCGCTGGCAAACGAGTGGCTGAGCGAGGCGGTGAAGGAATGGGAGCTGGTGGCAGTTGCCCGGTCTGACTGCCAGTAGGGTGAGCAGGTGAAATTGGCAGAGGGTAAGCCGGGGAACGCCAGTTCGAGCTTGAGCATCAATCCGGTGAAGCCGGTTGTGCTGAGTTTCTGGTTGATCAGGTTGTCGTGCTCACGGCAGAGGGATGCTGAAAGCGAGACCGCCTGGTCGAAGAAGTCGCGCTCGAGGCCAAAGCTGCAGCTCTGGTTGTCGTTGCGCAGCGCAGGTGCGCCGAGTGAACGGTAGCCGGGACCGACCAACCTGAATTCGCCATAGAGCCGGGTGTCGAAGGCATTGATCACCGGCCTGACGCGACAGGCAAAGTCGAACTGAGACGAGAGCCGTATCTGCAGCAGGCGCTCAAGCCAGTTGGGCACGCTTTTGTGGTCATGAACGGCAAGCCGGTTGTCGCGGATGAGCTCGCTGCCGCAGATCTCAGACTCAAGGCGCAGAGCATCTTCGAGCAGGCAGAGGTTGAGTTCCATGCCGAGAAGGTAGTTCTCCTGCGGCGTGACTGTCTCGACCGTGTCTGTCTGATAGAGCCGCCAGTTGCGGCTGACCGAGTTCGGGTCATCACTGGCGTGAAGAAGGGTGAGATAGT
>JBDRUL010000135.1:0-4507 GCA_039801305.1 Caldifarciminota bacterium
GTTTTCCTACGCACCGAACTGGATTCTGGGTTGGTCGCCGCCATGCTGATTGGCAATCTGCCGGTCGCATGGTTTCAGATGATTGATGACTGGAACAACAACCGGCGTCACGACCCTGACGAGCACTACGAAGAGTTCCCATGCGAGCTGTTTCTTATGGACCTCAACGGAATTTGGGAAGACAACTATGTTCGTTACGACACGCTTGATTCGCTCATCCCTGGAAATGACGGAATCTATGATACGCACTACGGAAGCCTTGAACCGGAGATAGGGCTTGCGCGCCTTCCTGTTTCGACTGTCGGCAGGGCTGACTCACTACTGCGACTCTATCTTTCGCGCTGCCATCGCTGGCGAGGCGGTAACCTGCCTGTCACCGACCGCGCACTGGTCTATATTGATGATGACTGGGTGCCTAGCGCACCCGAATGGGACGCAGAAGTAGGAATGCTCTATCCAGTGCGCATCTCGATCTGGGACGAGGAGATAACCCGCGTGGCTGACTACCGGCCCCGTATAGACACTGCTGCCTATCAGTGGATTGCGCTCTGTGCTCACTCCTGGCCGGGCGGGCATGCGATGAAATATGCAGGCGGCACCCGGTGGGACTGGTTCTATGCCAACACTATTCCTGCGCTCAACCCGGAAGCGTGCTTCTATAACCTCTTTGCCTGCTCGAATGTCCGCTTCACCGAAACCGGCTATTGCGGTGGGACGTATGTGTTCCGCACTGCCACCGGTCTGGCAGCAATCGGCTCTACTAAGACTGGCTCAATGCTTGAGTTCCAAGATTTCTATCTACCGCTAGCTGACGGTCTGCCGTTGGCACTTGCCTTCAGGGAGTGGTTCTACTGGCGGACCGCTGACGGCATCGAGCCTTGGGAACGTTCCTGGTTCTACGGCATGACCTTGATCGGTGACGGGATGCTCAAACCGAGAGTACCGACCGGTACCCGGGAAGAATATGACTTGGCTGGCACACCGATGCGAGCAACTAGGGTATCGGGAAACATCTTCATCACAAATCTGTCCCATGATTCCCGCTGCTGGCTTTTTGACAAGACAGGACGCATGGTCAGGCAGCTCCAAGCCGGCTCGAACGATGTTTCTGCTCTGCCTGCCGGCATCTATTTCATTCAGATCACTGCCGGCATCACGACCACCGTTAGTCCGGTAGTGCTTACCGGACATACGACTCCGCATAGTTACTAGACTCCTTCCCGAAAACAAACCGGCCACCAACAAAGGCAGCAGCGGCACGTGTCGCCAAGCTCACCAACGCCCGGCGCAGCCTGTGACATTGCTGCGACTGTAACAACTGTTAGATTAATCTGTTAGAGATAGTACCCGTGCACCGCCTGTGCACCCCCTAGGTGGTCTCCAGGACGGCACTCCCCTGTGCTTTCAAGTCTACACGCTTCCCAAACAACAGACAGGAATTGACCGCTCAAGCGGGCACTCGCATGTTCAGGCTCATAAGCATAGTTCCGAGGAAAGCCTTCTTCTCAAGACCAATAGGAACAACCCGTTCATGATCATATACTGGCGGTGCAGTAACTTGTACCATCCTAAGATCAGTGGGGTATAGACCGGTTGTTCAACAGCTGCTCCGCTCGAACGCTTTCCTCTTCCGGCATACAATCGTGTGGAGACCGATCTGTTCCTGCCCATCAAGAATCATCTGCCCTGTCAGCGAAGTATGGTTCAGATTCGTACTAGCTCTCTGAAGAATGCTGCAAACAGCAACTCACCTGGACGACCCGAACGTTCCGGATGGAACTGTACACCATAGAGCGGCAGCGTAGGGTGCTTTATCGCCTCGGTCGGACAGGAAGCGGAATGAGCCCCCACCTGCCAACCAATACTCTGCACCGACTCCCGCGGGACAAACTCGCGGTGGCTCTCCCGCATCACCGCCCTTGGGGCAAGGTCGCGAAGAAATGGCCACGGCTCATCAATAAGTATCGTCTCGTCCCCGTCCTGGAGCGTGCCTTGCCTGACGATTGCGCCAAAGCTGTAGGCAAGCAACTGATGACCGAAGCAGATCCCGAGCGTCGGTATCTTCAACCGACGACAGAACGCAACAAGTTGTTCTCCCGGGCTCTCCTCAGAAAGCATCACCTGCGAACCGGAAAGCACCACCGCATCAAGACTGGCGGTATCAAACTCGGCACAAATTTCTGCCGCACGCACGGTGGTTACGCAGGAATGACGGCTGAGCATCTGCTCATAGTATGGCAGATACTTGGCGCTGCTTCGTTTGTAACAGTCCACCAAGAGCGTCCGTATCACCAAACAACGGCTGACAATGACCGACCCTCAGCTGCCGCACCAATAGCCAGTCTAGGTATCACGATACCGGCATATGTAAGCATAAGCCTCGTGATGATGGATAGACTCAAAGCTCTCAACCGCGACTTCATAACCGGTAATCTGCGGATGTGCATCCAGCCGCGAGGCCACCTTGCGCACAACATCCTCGACAAAACGGGGATTGTCATAGGCGGCTGCGGTCACATGCTTCTCATCCTCACGCTCCAGCAGTGAGAAAACCTCGCTTGAGCCGCAGTCTTCAACAAGATCAATCAGCTCTTCAAGCCAAAGAAATCCTTCAAACTCCACTGTGGCGCGAATCTCCGCCCGCTGATTATGCCCCCCTCGTCCGACCATCTCTTTCGAACACGGGCAGAGCGTAGTTACAGGCACTGCCGCTCCGAGGCGCAGCCGAAACCTGCCTGTACTTCGCTCACCACTAAGACTGGCAACTATCCAGCAGCGGTAGTCCATCTGTGCTCTGGCGCCCGAGACCGGTGCCCTCTTCTCAATAAAATAGGGAAACTCCATCTCCAGATGTGCCAAACTTGCGCCCAACTCCCGGCGCATCACACGTAAAATCTCTCCAACCTTGTGAACATCGATTTCCCGATGGTAGCGGTTCAGGATATCGATGAACCTGCCCATGTAAGTCCCACGCTGGTGTCGGGGTAGATCAACGAACATTGCTATCGTCGCCACCGTATGCTGGCGACGATGCTGCTTATCAAGCAGCACAATTGGATAACGCACACCACGCACACCCACCTTGTCTATGGCAACATGCGAGAACTTCGACTCGTTACGTGGGTCACTCATTACCTTGGGCTATAGACTCGCCACCGATCTAGAGCAACGCCCTTTCACGAAATGAAAAGTAAGCATCCTTGGTAACAACGACGTGGTCGAGAAGTCTAATTCCCAATAACCTGCCTGCTTCGGCGAGCCGCCGCGTCAAGCGGATATCATCATCTGATGGTGTAGGGTCATTTGAAGGATGATTGTGAGCAACCAGTACCGCTGCCGCAGCTGCCCTTATTGCGCCATCGAATACCTCGCGTGGGTGCGCCATGGTGCTGTCAAGGGTACCTACGGAGATCTTTTGCCTCCCAATCAGCCGACTACGCGAATCCAGATATAGCACCCAGAAACACTCGCGCCTCTCATTGCCCATCTCACTCCGCAACAGCCTAAAGACCGTCTCGGGTCTTGAAACATCGGCTCCGCATTCGGGGTCAAGCGGCTCATCGAGCCTTCTCACTAGTTCAAGTGCTGCCTTGAGCTGACATGCCTTTGCCGGCCCTATCCCTCGTACCCGCTGCAGTTCCTCTATCGATGCCGCCGCAAGTGCGGGCATGGTCTTGAACCGCACCACCAGTTCGTGTGCGATATCCATCACAGATCGACCGGCTGTTCCTCTCCCAATGATGACGGCCAGCACTTCCTCCCTATTGAGCGCCTGCGGTCCTTCACGCATCAGCCTCTCACGTGGGCGCTCTCGCTTGGGAATGTCACGAACAGTAAAGGCACTGCGCCGCCGGCGTGCATCGGCACTTCTCCCCTGTACCTTACCAGTTCCAATCTCCTCACCCATCATCAATGGTGAACTCCCAAGCACACCAGACGTCATCCGGATGCATATCCGGCGGGCAGCAGATGCAGCGTGTCCGGATACGCGGGTCGATCGTCCGCGCAAACCACTCGTACTCCACCAATCCAACCGGCTTGCAGGGAAAATCTGCCAGACCCTTACGCTTGCGTGCCGACTGCACCCGACATTCCAGCATCCTGAATACCACCCGTGTATCGCTTTGCTCAACCACCTCCTGACGGTTCAACAAAGCATACAGCCTGAAACCCAGTGCCTTCACCAAGGCGGGGATACCACCAGCGGGAGCAATTCTGTGCCGTTCCATTATCCGCCTTGCCTCAATAACCGTGAAATGACGCCACGCTTTCATGTCAGCCGCAATCGCCGCCTCCAAACCGTGCTGCTGCTCCACTGCCTGAAACCACAATCCGTCATGAGCCAGCCAGTTCTTGGCTGCATCTTCAAGTATACCCAACAACTCACTCTGGCCCATATCGGTGAATTGCGGAAACCGCTCTCTCGCGTTTGTCGCCATTAGCCTGTCTCCTATCTCCGAAAAGTACCGAGAAGCACAGCCTCACCAAGAACGTGACCCGCGATCGC
>JBDRUL010000136.1:0-4497 GCA_039801305.1 Caldifarciminota bacterium
TCGGTCGCCGTGGCGGCGCAGGGCAAGCCGGGCAGTGCGCAATGCTTCTGTCATGAGGCTGACTACGTCTGAAGGCAACGGATTGTCGTCCTTTCTGGTCAGGCCGACCGCGGTCTCAAAATCTCTGACAGCTGTGAGCTCCTCTGGAGATGCCTTCCGGCAGGGTCGGTCTTCGCCCTGTAGCTTGATAAGAAACTGGCGGTCGAGCCGTGCCCACATGTCAGGACCAGTACGGCGGTAGATGGTCTTGGTTCTCTTGCCGTCGCGCCTGATGATAACATGGCAGGCGAGGTCTGCGGGCGCAGGGGGTCGGCGTCCGGCTTCGGTGCATATCTTGGCTAACTCTTTCTCAGGCAGTGTCTCCCAGACCGCACAGGCGGCGGCATAACGGTGTCCGAGGTCGAGCGAGAGGATACGAAGATGGGGCAGACGGCAGAGGACGAGCCGGGCAAGACCGTTGCGGTTTCTGTTTTTTTCGCTGTGGGGCCAGTGCGCGGGATCTTCGCTAAGACGGTGCTGACGGGCGTAGGTTGGCCAGGGACCACTGGTCTGGGGCATCAGTCGGGGAGAGAAGGTGAGAAGCCAGCGTAGATTGGCAAGCATCTTTTTTGCCTGCGCGTCCCATCCGTGCTTCTGAACACGAGCACCGAGTCGTTCGAGCTGGTCGCGGGGTACCTGCAGACGTCCGTTCCAGTTTTCTTCCTCGAAGATGTTGAGGACTAGTATGGCTGCATCTGATCCGATTCCGGCAGCGGCACGGGAGATACGGTCGCCACGGCTGACACTGATGCCGATGCCTGTTGGTGATTGCATGGAGAACAGGTCGGCAGCAAGACGCTTGGATTGCCAGCGGAGCGGGGTGGCAGTGATGCTGTTGCCGTCCCATGTTTCTAGCTGCAGACTGCGGTCTAGCAGGTTCCTCTTGGATTCATCGCGGGCGGCTTCGAGTTCCTTTTTGGCTTTCAGGAGCCGAATATGGGCTTTCATTCCTGCCTGTTTGTCCTTCGTGGCTTTGTACGCAGCCGAAAGTCTGTCTACAGTCTTGCTGGCACTACGGAAAGGCTGCGCTGCCTTGTGCACGGCAAATGACACATCCCAGCGTGAGCAGCCGTAGTCGCAGAAGACAGGGTGGAAGAATGGATCAGGGTGGCGGTAGGCTGGAACTTTGTAACGCCGCATTCTTTCTTGTGCATAGCGGCAGCGGACGTAGTGAAGCAGGGGCTCGGGGTCTGCTCTGTCATTGCGAAACCAGACAACTCTGGCGTCGTCGTCAGCAAGCGCTTCGAACAGCGCCGCATCACCGAACTTGTCCAGCGTGCTCTGAAGCTCTCGAACTTTGGCAATGCGGTCTTCTGCAGTCTTGCAGCCCGATCCTGACCATGCCTTGACCACCTCTTCCCAGCCGTCAACTGCGCGGGGGCGGATGCGCACTGATCCGGCAGCGCCGGTTATGCGTCCCCGCTCTTCGAGGAAATGGTCTAGGAACTGCTCGACTTCGGCTGGCACTTGACGGCGTGTATCGGCAGCAAGTTGCTGACGCCGGGCTTCGGCACGCTTCTGCCAGCTGTGTGCAATTGATACACGGCGCGCGGCATGGTCAAGCATTACAGCAAACTGCCAGTGCCGGGCAGGGCCATCTTTCTGTAGATAGGTGAAGCCGCAGGCTCTTTCAGCGTCAGCCAGAATTGCATCGGCATAGGTCCGGTGACCTTTGCGGCCAATGTTGCTTTCTGCACGACTTGCATCTTTCGCAGCCTGCACGGCGAGCTTCTCTAGGTCCTCGGCCGACACTCTCTCCTTGCTGGCGAGGTCTCTTAGCCGGTTGCGGGTAGCACTCTTGGGGCCGGGGGCAGCGGTCAATCTCAACAGAGTGGCAAGCGGGTCTGCGCCTTCCTCACCCGCGACCCGTTTGGCAAGACGGGCGATAAGCGACCTGCCGGTGCAGCCGCTACGCACGTTGGTGGCAGCTCGATGAATAGCGGCGTATACCTTGGCAAGTCTGCCGAAGTCAACTCCTTTGCCTTTACCGAATCTGCTGGACAGCCATTGTCCGGCCTTCTTTACCAGATCTTTCTTCTCTGACTTCCCTGCTGGTTTTCCGGTTTCGTTGGCTTTTTCGAGTGTCAGGTAGGATTTCTCGTCATTAAAGAAGAATGAGAGCATGTCCCAGACTTCCTTCCGTGAAAGAGAAGGGATGCGTCTGTTTGCTGCATCGAAGGCTTTGCTGCGGTTTACCCAGACCGCATCATTGCGGATTGCGGCGCAGAGTGAGTCCCGGCAGTCGGCTGTCCATGATTCCATCTCCTTTGATGTCAGCCCACGGCTCTTCAAAATGTTCCTGAATGTGGTCAGGACTTTTGTCGTGCGTTCGCTCTCGGGTTCTCTGCCGCTGGCGACAACATACCTTTCGGGGGCTCCATCAGCTGATTCTACTGACAGCCAGGACAGTGCTAGGAGTATCCGGCGGTTACGTCGGGCAGCTAGTGGGTCAGATTCTCCATTCTTCCTTCTGGACTTGTGAATTGACTGGTCTGCAAGCCGGTGGTCAATCCCGCCGCGAAGGGTGAGCAGCCAGTCACCAAATACGCGGGCGCCTCTGTTCACCGCTTCGTGGGTCTGCCACAGTGCTTTACTCCAGCTGTCCGTATCGGATTTGCCTTTGAGCCGCAGAGTGTAGGCGCGCTGGGTTGGTTTGACCGCCATCTTCTGCCTCCGGTTTTCTATTGTTGGCGTGAAGATAGTTGAGGTCTCCAAACTTGTCAATAGCTGGCGTTTTAGAGAAGTCCGCATCCTGTTCTTTCGGTGCGTGGACATAACAATATGAAAACTGTGTCTTCTCCGCTCACATGGGGCGGGTTGGTTCGGAAGTCCATTCGGTTATCCCTGACTTGATACCATCTGGTCGTGGGGAAAAGTGGGGATACCCCCCTGAAGAAATTCTACAGCGATAGAGGGATGTCGGGCTACTCTGATACTAACATAGTTATGTAACACCAAGCTTTACAATATGTTATGCTTGTAAAGGAGTAGTTGTGCCTCTGTTAGTCTTTCTTCTTGACAGGTAATGGTAGTGGGTTAGAATGCAGCGTCATGTTGAACTGTGGGAAACTATGTGGAAACATGTCGAAAACTCCTGAGGCGAGATGAATGGGCAGGGCTCGGTTCTTTGGTAACTTCGTTCACTCGGTAGACACAAAGGGCAGGGTTGCGGTGCCCGTGGGCTACCGCAAGAAGCTCGCGCCAGACGAGGATACCTTTGTGCTGGTTCCGGGTCGTGATCAGGCAATTGAGGTACGCCTGGTCAGGGACTGGGAAGAGTACGAGCGACAAATACTGGAGAATCAGCCGGAGTACGCGCCAGAGACTCTTCGCTCGAAACGTTATCTGTACTCGCGTTCAGCTGAGGTCTCTCTTGACAGTCAGGGCAGGTTGCTGTTGCCAAGGCACCTGCTGGAGGAAGCTGAGATCACGACCGAGGCAGTGATAGCGGGTATGGGCAGTTTCTTTGAGCTCTGGAATCCGGAACGTTATCGCGCGTTCATCGCTGAGGAGAGGCAGCGGTATGATACAGACCGTAACGCCGCAGCCCGGCATGGCTGGGAGGCTGGGAGGAATCGCACCAACGCCGATGATAGGAACGTTCCACACTCCGGTGATGGTCGATGAGGTAAGGGCGGCTCTCAGACCGGTAGCGGGCCGCGGTACCTTCGTCGATGCTACACTTGGCGGTGGCGGCCACGCGTGCGCGCTGATCGAGGAGATGTCGGGCAGTATGGCACAGGGGACTCTTCTCGGAATTGATGTGGACAGGGAGGCGATAGCTGCGGCAAGGCAGCGGCTGGAGCTTGCTGGCTTTGTAGTGGACAAAGCAGATGACGAAGGGCTGGTGATGGTACGGAAGACAGCCAGCGGATCGTGTCCGGTGGTGTGGCTGGTGAGAGCAAACTACGTGGAACTTGCCGCGGTTGTGCGCCGGCTGGAGCTGTTGCCGGTTGCTGCTGTGCTTTTTGATCTGGGTGTATCCCTGCATCAGCTCGTCACGCCTGAACGGGGGTTCTCGTTTGACCGTGACGGACCGATAGATATGCGTTTTGACCAGAGTTCCGGGAAAGCGACAGCCCTGTCGTTGCTCAGGCGTGCATCAGAACCGGAGTTGAGAAGGTGGCTTGCTGATTTTGGTCAGGAGCCGCGGAGCCGCCGCATCGCGCGGGCGATTCACGAACGGCGCCATGAGCTGCGCACAACTCAGGATATTGCCACCATCGTGCGGAGAATTGCGGGTGGTCGGATGGTGCGAAAGACTCTGGCAAGGGTATTTCAGGCTATCAGGATTGTCACCAATCAGGAGCTGGAGGCGGTACGACGCGGGCTGCAGTCTGCCCTTGATGTGTTGACGCCAGGCGGCAGGCTGGCCGTGATAGCTTATCACTCTGGTGAGGACAGAATCGCCAAGGAGTTTCTGCGTGAGGGCAGTCGCAGTGGTCGTCTGCGTGTCGT
>JBDRUL010000137.1:0-4483 GCA_039801305.1 Caldifarciminota bacterium
TCTGGTCAAGCCGGTGCGCTTGACTAGTACGTGAAGGGCATTAGAATCGCCCAGACTCAGAAAGGAGTGCCGATGAGGTATTTGAAGCTGGTCGTAGTCTTCTTGGCAGCGGCGGGTTCGCTGCTGGTGGGCTGCAAGAAGCGGCTGCCGGCTTGGACGATTATGGCCTACTACGACGGCAACTGCGATCTGGATATTTCCAGAAACGGCAATTCCTGGGTTGTCGCCGAGGCGCAGGAGGCAGAGCAGGTAGGCTCGACCGATCAGGTGCAGATGATAGCGATGGTCGGCTCGGTCCGGCTAGGCGGGAACTGCAAGTACTACCGTATCGAGAAGCATCTGAACGAACTGCCCGATTCCCTGAAATCAACCGTTCTGGAGGTGCTGGGCACCAAGGATATGTCTGACAAGGCAACGCTGCGTAATTTCATTCAGTACTGCGTCACCAACTATCCAGCACAGCACTATATGCTGATGATAAAGAACCACGGTGGCGGCTGGCGCGGTGCGTGCCTTGATCAACAGAACGGTGCTGGCGCAATGATGAGTCTGCCGGAGTTCCGTGAGGCGCTGGATACATTCCACTTTGATATTATCGCCTTTGACGCCTGCCTGATGGGAATGTGCGAAGTGGCTTACGAGCTGCGGGGCAAGGCTGACTACCTGGTGGCCAGCCAGTTTGTCACCTATGCCGGCACCTACGGCAGTGCCGAGTGGCTGGGCTGGCTTACTGCGAATCCGAATGCCGGTGGGCTCGACCTCGGCAAAAAGATCGTTGAAGCCTGCATGCACGCCAACGAAGCTCACCAGTTCACCGGTCAGCAGGCGGTGATAGACCTTTCCCAGATGGATGCGCTGGCTTCGCGGGTGGGCACGCTCGGGAACGAGCTGGTAACCGCCTCTGGACAGTATGCCGGTGAGATACTTGATGCCTTTGCCCGGACACATTCTACCGAGCTCGACGACCCGGCCTTCTGCGATCTGCGCGAGTTCTGCAAGAATGTTCTGCAGGAACCACATCTGAAGGAGATACCACAGATAAAGACCGCCACGGAGAACGTGATCAGCGCCATCAACTCGGCGGTGCCGATGACGATGACGAACGCGGTCGGTATCAGCCGGGGCGGGTTATGCATACACTTCCCTTATGCCGATACGCTCTTTGACTCGGCCAACTATGTTAAGTGTCAGTGGCGCTCCACCAACTGGCACTCGTTCCTCTCGAAGTTCATCAGGGCAGTCGGTGGTGGCGGTGGTGGCGGGGGCGACCGGGGCTGGATTTCGATAAATTCCAATCCCCAGGGCGCAACCATCTGGTACGACGGTAACAATACCGGCGCAACTACACCGGCGGTGCTGGGCAATGTTCTGGCTGGAGTCCATCGTATCAAACTCACACTCACGGGCTATCAGGACTGGGAGCAGGATGTCAATGTCACGGCCAACTGCACAACCTATGTCAATGCCACGCTGGTACAGCAGGGCGGCGGTAACCGGCTGACTGTCTCCGGCACGGTCACCTGGCCTGGGCACAGCCTTTCCAACCACTGCATTGCCTTCCTTGACACTGCCCGGACTGGTGCACCAAGGGTGATGGGTATAACGCCGGTCAATCCTGCCAATGGTAGCTATACTATCCAGATTGATCTGAGCGCGCCGGTTCAGGCATATGTTGAGGCATTTGACGATATCAACAACAACGGCTACATCGAGGCCGGTGAGGGGTTTGGATACTGGGATGCGAACGGTAACGGTCAGTGGGATGACTATCTGACCTTCCAGCCGGGTCAGACAGTGCAGAATGCCAATATTGTGCTCTTCACTGTTTCTAAGGATGGTGTTCCCGGTACCAAGCCCGTTGAGTAGTCAGAATGCTGCCATTGCATCCGGGGCGCGGCTTCTGCCGCGCCCCTTAGTCAAATTGTCAAACCGTCAGCAGAGGCAGAGTTGTTGCTGACCCGTAGGCAGGTCGCCGAGCTGCTTGCCGGCATCCACGGCGGCAGGGTGCTCGATGTTGCCACCGGCTCAGGCAGGTTTGCCCGGCTGCTTGCCGAATCACTGGCGGGCTATGATGAGATCATCGGCGTTGACAACCGTGCTGCACCGCTGGCTGCTGCCGGTGCAGGCATGAATCTGCCAAGAGTGAGTTTCCTCCGGGCAGACGCCACGGCGTTGCCATTTCCTGACGGTGCGTTTGATACTGTTGCCAGCTCAAACTCGCTGCACCACCTGTTCAACATTGACCGGACGCTCACCGAGATGCTGCGGGTACTCAGGAGTCGGGGAAGAATAATCCTTGCCGAGATGGTTGCCGAAGCTGATTCGCCGGCACAGCAGGTTCATCACGAACTGCACAGACTGCTGGCTGAGCTCAACCGCCGGTCCGGGATTGTCCACAACCCGACACTAAGCAGAATCGAACTGGAACGGTTGTACCGCAGTCTGTCCCTGAACGAGGTTCAGATATTCGAGTCGGCTGCGCAGGATGCACCGGTTACGGATCTGGACCAGCTGGAGTTTATCCGGCATATCCGCGAGGAGCTGGCTGCTGCCCGGAATCAGCCAGAGTATCCGAGTTGGCAGCACCGGGCAGAGGAGCTCTTTGAACATGTGCAGGAAGTTGGCATTCTGTCTCCAAATCAGCTCTGGCTTATTGGGACCAAATTGTAGTCAGGAGGAACTGTGGCACGTTTCCACAACATAAGACCTGCAAGCTTCACTGCCAAACCCTTTGCTCTTTTTGACAAGGGATGGCCGCTCTTGACCTGCGGTGACAAGGGCTCGTTCAATACGATGACAGTCAGCTGGGGTATGGCGGGAACCCTGTGGAATCTGCCGGTCGTATCGGTCTTTGTCCGGCCGACACGATACACATGGCAGTTTGCCGAAAAGAGCGAGCTGTTCACCCTCTCTTTCCTGCCCAGAGAGTATGAGCAGCTGCTGCTCTTCTGCGGCACGAGATCAGGACGGGACGTTGACAAGATAAGAGAGACCGGTCTTACTCCCTGCCGGGGCAGTGGTGGATGTGTCTACTTTGCCGAAGCAAGGCTGGTAATAGAATGCCGGCAGATATACTGGCAGGACATCACCCCCCGCAACTTTCTTGACGCGGGTATCAATCAGAACTATCCCAAGAAAGACTATCACCGCAACTATGTCGGCCGGGTCATCCGGGTGCTGAGGCGCAGAGCCTGATATGGTTTGATTCGGGCCTGACCGGGTGTATTGTCTCGGGTGCCCGTCAATCCTGAAGCGGCTGCCCAGCTCGTCAGAATCGTCCTGCCGATTATGGTTCTCTGGTTCGGGATTGGTATTCTTGTCAGCGTCCTTTATCATCTCAGCCTCTACTATCTCGAAGGCGAGTTTACCGAGAAGGATGAGCTGGCACTTGACCTGTTCATAACCGCAATTCGGATTCCGCTGTATCTCTTTGCCTGGCCCGTGGTTCTGGTCTTTGATCGCACGGCTCTGAACAGAATCCGGCTCTTCTGGCGCTGGCTCGACCCGAAGACACGCGCCAGCGATCCAGAGGTGCAGGAGTGTCTGCGGGAGCGGGAGTACCGGCGCTGGTCGCGTCGGCAGTACGAAGACGGCGAGGCAGCAGACTTCAGCCGAGAGAAGGAACTGCAGGCAGGGGCTGAACGCCGGCGTCGGCTGCGACAGATAGAAGCATCCAGCCCAGAACTGGAGCAGATCTGGCTGCTGGTAGGAATCGGACTTTCAAGTGCCGGAGTAGAGCAGATAGTCAGGAGATACCCTGATGCCCTGCTGCCCGAGGAGATCAGCGGTTCAGTGCGCGATGAGATCAAGGTGCGACGAGCGTGGCGCTGTCTGCGTTGCCGGGAGCCGCTGGCACCAGAGGAGATCACTCTGCCCGAGCCGTTCTTTCTGCAGATACTCCGCGAAGGCAGGACTGTAGTCGAGGGCTGGGCTTATGAGGGCGAGTATGTCCAGAAGTTTCCGGTCTGTCCGAAGTGCGGCGAGAATCAGCCCCAGCTGCAGGAACCGCTCACAGTATTCGGCCGGGCAAAGGAAGTGGTTGCGGCAATAGAGGCTGGTCTGAGTTTTGCCGACAGCGCCAGCCCGTATGCCCAGCCCGCGGCTGAACCACGCTGGAAGAGACCATGGTGGGCGCGGGTGTTGGGCTTGAAAGCCAGGGCCGAGATCAAGACGGTGATGGGCATTCTGGGCACGGTGGCGGTCGTGGCCACTGTTGTCGCCGGTATCTGGATGGTCTGGTTTCTTGTCCGCTGGCTTAACAGCGGAGTCGGAATATAGCCTTCGTCCGGTTTCAGACCGCCTCGCGAGTCTGAGCTGTTCTTCTACACTTGTTAGATCGCGGTTGGTTGAGGCCATTAACAGCAGACCGGGAGCTTCTGCTCCAAATCGACATGTTATCGTAAATCAGTACGTTGGGTGAGGAAAATAGCCGGTTCTTCCACTGGGCAAAGCACCGGGGACTGCTCCCCGGGTGACTTGGGGG
>JBDRUL010000138.1:0-4428 GCA_039801305.1 Caldifarciminota bacterium
TGGCGCCGGGCGGCAGCGATCTCGGCGCTCACCATTGCTCTGGCGCTGGGCACGCAACGCATGCTCAAACGACGCGCTTTGATTCGCAAGCTGCAGGCGGTCGAAACACTGGGATCGGTCAATGTGATCTGTTCTGACAAGACCGGAACCCTGACTGAAACCCGGATGACGGTGACCGTTCTTGATGCTGCCGGACACCGCTTTGAGGTTCAGCCGGAGACCAGCCCGGAAGAGGCGGCAGCAGCCAGCGAACAGACGCCGGCGCTGGGGATTCTGCTTACCGGCGGCGCACTCTGCAACGATGCAGTGCTTGAGACAGGCGATGACGGTCGACGCCGGGCGATCGGTGATCCGACCGAGGGCGCGCTGGTTGTGGCTGCGGCGCGGTTCGGCTTTGCCAAACCTGAGCTGGAGTCAAAGATGCCCAGAGTGGGAGAGGTCGGTTTCGGCTCTGAGCGCCGACGGATGACGACCGTGCATCAGTGTCTAGGCGGGACTGTCTGCCGGCTGCTCGAGATAGCGGGCAGCAGCTCACCCTGGGTGGCATTCTGCAAGGGTGCGGTCGATTCAGTACTCGGGATCAGTTCCGGCGTTCTCGTCGGGAACCAAGTCGAGCCGCTGGATGAGAGAGTGCGGCAGCAGATACTTTCAGCCAACGACGAGCTGGCGGCAAAAGGGATGCGGGTGCTGGCAGTGGCAATAAAGCCGCTGGCAGCGCTGCCCGAGCAGGTCAGCGAAGAGACAATTGAGACTCAGATGACCTTCATCGGTTTGGTGGCTATGCTTGACCCTGCCCGACCGGAAGTGAAGGCGGCGGTAGCGACCTGCCGTCAGGCCGGTATCAGACCGGTGATGATAACCGGCGACCATCCGTTGACCGCCCAGTATATTGCCCGGGGACTGGCGATAGCCGATGCGGGTAGCAAGCCGTTGACCGGAGTCGAGTTGACCAACGCCAGTGCCGAAGAGCTGGAGCGGATTGCCGAAGAGACTACAGTCTATGCCCGGGTTGCACCCGAACAGAAGCTGGCGATAGTTGAGGCGCTGCAGCGGCGCGGACACATCGTGGCGATGACCGGTGATGGCGTGAACGATGCGCCGGCACTGCGCAAAGCCGATATCGGTGTAGCGATGGGCATTACCGGTACTGATGTCTCGAAAGAGGCGGCAGACATGGTTTTGCTCGATGATAACTTTGCCACAATTGTTGCTGCAGTGGAAGAGGGCAGGGTAATATTCGACAACATACGCAAGTTTCTGAAGTACACCCTGACTTCGAATGCCGGTGAGATATGGGTGATGCTGCTGGCGCCGCTGGTGGGTATGCCGATGGCGCTGATGCCGGTGCAGATTCTCTGGGTAAATCTGATGACCGACGGGCTGCCCGGTCTGGCGCTCACTGCAGAGCCGGCAGAACTGGATACCATGCGGCGCAAACCTTACCATCCTTCCCAGAGTATCCTCGGCCGGGGGCTGGCGGTAGACGTCATATGGGTTGGTCTGCTGCTCGGGGTCGTGGCACTGGCTGCGGGCTGGTTCTGGTGGCAGCGGCAGAGCGAGAACTGGCAGACGGCGATATTTACTGTACTCACGCTGGGGCAGATGGCAAATGCTCTGGCGACCCGTTCTGAGCGGGATTCCTTTCTTGCTGCTGGCAGGCGTCCGAACTATCTGCTCTATGCTGCAGTTCTGCTGACGTTTGGTCTGCAGCTGGCGGTTACCTATGTGCCTTTACTGCAAAGGGTCTTTCACACCAGACCACTGGCGTTATCAGAGCTTGCTGCTTGTCTAGGCTTGAGCGTGGTGGTATTCTGTGGTGTTGAGTTTGGCAAGATGGTCAGGCGGACAGTCGAGAGAAGACAGTAACGGGCTTTTTCGCTCTGAGGAGGCGCTATGCGGCGGACAGCTGTTGTAATACTGGCGGTGAGTTCTCTTGCTTTTGCACTTGATCGCAGTGGCAGGATCAGCGAAGCCCGAATCAGGTTTGCCGATGTTGAGCAGCTTCTGGGACTGGGCGAACTGCTCGGCGAGCTGGATATCTGTACCCGCGGAGAGGATGTTTTTGGCGAGTATTTTGTTATCAATGCTGATGCGGTGCAGCTGGAGTGGTTGCATCGGGCAGGTGTGTGCGTCGAGGTTACCTGGCCTGATATCCGCGACAAGTTCCGTTTCATCACCGGTGTTGACCCGGATGACCTCGATGGTGGTCGTGACTTCGGCTACTACTTTACCTACTGGGAGATTCAGGATACTTTGCAGCGTTTGGCAGATAGGTTTCCTTCCATCTGCCGACGCTACAGTTTGGGCAGGAGCTTTCAGAACCGTGATATCTGGTGCCTGAAGATATCAGACAACCCGGGTCTGGATGAGGAAGAGCCGGCGCTCTTTGTCAATGGTGCTACTCATGCCCGCGAACCCACTGGAACTCATTGTTGTGTCATGTTTGCAGTGCGCCTCTTGCAGGGCTATGGTACCGATTCACTGATCACCTGGCTGGTGAATAACCGTGAGGTCTACATCGTGCCGGTGATGAACCCGGACGGCTATGTCTACAACTCCGACTCCGGTGGCGCATCGTCAAACTGGCGCAAGAACCGCCGGGGTCCGGTGCCGCCATATGTCGGGATCGACCTCAACCGGAACTACGGCTACAAATGGGGCTATGACAACATTGGCTCTTCGCCCGATCCGTCAGCCGAGACCTATCGTGGTCCGGCACGGTTCAGCGAGGTCGAAACGCAGGTGATCCGTGACTTCCAAAGCCGGTACCGTTTCCGCACCTGTCAGGACTTTCATACCTATGGTCGTTACAACATGTATCCCTGGGGATATGTCACCAGCCTGCCACCAGAGCAGACGCTGTTGCAGGAGATAGTCGACACATTCAGGATGAACAACGGCTATCCGGCGGGAAACACCGGTCAGATATCGCGTGTGCTTTATACGGTGAACGGCGGCAGTGTGGACTGGGAGTATTCTGACACTGCCGGCAAGTTTGTCACCTATGCCTTCACCTGTGAGCTGTCCATCAATGACTTCTGGTATGGCTGGAACGACTCTGCATTCATCCGTGATGAGTGCAACCGGAACATTCCCAATCTACTCTACCTTGCCCGGATATCCGGCGTCTTCTTTGATCCCGTAATTGTTGTAGTGAATGATACTCCTGCCGGCAACCAGACTGCTCAGCTGGATCCGGCTGAGACCGGCAACATCTGGTTCACGGTTCGCAACCGAGCGATTCATCCGCTCGATTCGGCATATGCCATAACCGGCCGACTTCGTTCATTGCACCCGCAGGTGCTGGTGCTGGATTCGCTGAAGCAATTTCCCAGGGCACTGCGCCGGGGCAGCACCAGCAATGGCGCAAGTCAGTTCCGGGTGTTTGCCATGCCTTCGATTCTGCCGGGTACTGTCGTGCCGCTGCGGCTGGAGCTCTCCTGGACTGAAGACGGCAGGAGTTATTCGCAGCCGGTCAGCTTCTCGATTGTGATCGGCAACAATCCCATCGATTATCCTGACGTTGGAGTGACCGCAATCGTCTCGCCACGGGGAGTGGTTGATTCTGGTCAGTCGGTCGTTCCTGTCTGCTCGGTCTACAACTATGGCAATGCGACCGTAAGCTACCGGGTGCGGATGCGCATCGGCAGCGAGTACAACGACACGGCACGCGTTAGTGGCCATGCTCCCGGCACCTATCGTCTAGTACAGTTCCCCAGCTGGCAGACTGTCACGCGCGGCTGGAAGGCAGTGACCTGCTCCACTGAGCTCACCAGTGATGCCGATCCGCAGAACGATCGTCGTACCGGTTCGGTGATTGTGCGGGTGACCGACATAGAGGCGGTTGCCTTTGTGGCGCCCGGAGAGTATGCCGATTCCGGAATTGCGGTGGCACCGGCAATAGCTGTCCGTAATAATGGTTTTGAGCCCGCTACTTTTCTTGTACGTCTGGACATCGAAGGCGGCTACTCGTTCACCGATACTTTCCGGAATCTGGTACCGGACATTGTTGACACCGTGATTTTCCCGACATGGATACCGCCGTTCCGGGGCAGCTTCCGGATGTTCTTCATAGCGCTTCTTACCGGCGATCAGGTGCCGCAGAACGACACTCTGGCTGGAGTTGTTCGTGTGCGGGTGCACGATGCTGGCGTGCGGCAGATTCTTTCGCCTGCCGGCAGCATTGAGCCAGGGCTGGTTGTGCCGCAGGCACTGGTGCGCAACTTCGGCACCCAGCGCGAGCCGGTCAGCGTAACCTTCGTGATCGATGCCGAGCCCGAGTACCGGCAGACATTGGAACTACCAGAAGGTCTGCCCGCAGGTATTGACACCACAATCGTCTTTCCGGCATGGCAGGCGACCGTGGGCAGCTACACCGCCAGGTGCTCGACCGCAATGGCAGCAGACCTGACAAATGAGAACGATACG
>JBDRUL010000139.1:0-4426 GCA_039801305.1 Caldifarciminota bacterium
TCGCTAAAGGTCTCGAGTTTCTGTTCCGCGCAAATGGAGTAGAGGTTATCCATGGTACCGCACGATTGGTCGGAGACGGCAAGCTCTTGGTGCAGACTTCCGAGCAGGTTGACGAGTTTTTGGCGTCTGAGATTGTGGTTGCAACTGGCTCGAGACCAGCAGAACTTTCCTGCCTTGTTGTCGACGGAAGGAGAGTACTGAATTCTGACGATGCGCTCGACATTGTTACTTTTCCCGAGAGTTTGGCGATAGTTGGCGCAGGTGCGGTGGGGCTTGAGTTTGCTACTTTTTTCAGCCGGCTGGGTACAAGGGTTGTAGTGGTGGAAATGTGTGAGCAGGTGTTGCCCGGGATTGATCGGGAGATTGCCATTCTTCTCCGTCGGTTGATGGAAAGGGATGGTGTAGATTTCAGACTTGGTGCCAAGGTGCTGGGCTGTGAGGACGGCAGACTGTTGTACAGGAACTCAGATGGGTCAGATGGAGCTGTCTCCGTAGACAGAGTACTGGTGGCGACCGGTCGCACGCCAGCCACTGAAGGGCTGGGTCTCGAAGCAGTCGGAGCAACTGTCGACGGTCAGGGTTTCGTCGTGACCGACAGGAACTATCGCAGCGGCCAGGTTGTCGCCATTGGCGATGTGCGGGGTGGCAGGCTGCTTGCGCACAAGGCGATGCGCGAGGGATTGATTGCCGCTGAGCTTATTGCCGGTCGTAGACCGAGAAGAGCGCATGCGATTCCGTTGTGTGTCTATACCGACCCGGAAGTGGCGTCGGTTGGGATGTCTGAAGAGGAGGCGAGGCGGGAGGGCTACGATGTCATAGTGGTGCAGGTGCCGGCCAGCGCAGTTGGCAGGTCGCTTACGCTTGCCCGGTCTGAAGGGATTTGCCGCATGACTGCTGATGCCAGAACAGGAAGAATTCTGGGCGTAACCATGCTGTGTGCGCAGGCGGACGTCCTCATAGCTGAGGCATGTCTGGCAGTGGAGCTGCGGTTGAAGGTGGATGAGCTTGGCCGGGCGGTGCATCCACACCCGACTATGAGCGAGTTGCTGTTCGAGGCTGCTGAGGCGATCACAGGTCGGGCGGTGCACATTATCAACCGTTGAGTCTGGAGGAAACCGGCAGGCAAATGGATTTTCCTGACGCCAGCCGGATTGGATTACTGGTTGAGCTGGGATTGGTCGAATACGGACTGGCGCTGGAGTTTCAGCGTAAACTTAATCAGCTGAGGGCGACAGGAGAGATACCTGATACCCTAGTTCTGGTTGAGCATCCACCGGTGATTACTGTCGGTCGCAATGCCGACTGCCGCCATCTGCTGGTGAGTAGACAGGAGTTAGTACGGCAGGGCATCGGGTTCTATCAGGTGGAAAGAGGCGGCGGTATCACTTTTCACAATCCGGGGCAGCTTGTTGGTTATCCTGTTTTCCTGCTCAGGGGAGGACTCGTTGGAGTCAGGGGTTATGTTGAGAGGCTGCAGCAGGCACTTGTTCGAGGGCTGGCACTAGTCGGTGTGGCAGCAGATGTGCGCGGGGGATACGTTGGCGTATGGGTCAAGAATCGTAAGATAGCGTCGATCGGCGTTGCGGTGAAGAGAGGTGTGAGCCTACACGGATTTGCTTTGAACGTGTCAAATCAGCTAGACGGCTTTCGTCTTATCGTGCCCTGTGGTCTTGCAGGTGTTGAGATGACGTCGGTGGAGCGGGAGGGTGGTATGGCGGAGGTGAGAGCGGTGCGAGAGGCGATTTCGATTGGTTTTTGTGAAGCCTTTGGTAAGGCTTTTCAAACGAAGTTGCCGCGCAGCTTGACTTCCTTGATTAACGGTCTCAGCTGTTCGGCCATTGCTGCTGCCTCATGGTGTGAGTAGGGTTTGACAGTTCGCAAGGAGGGGGAGCGTGCGGTTGCAGGGACAAACTGCTGCAGAACCAGTCGGCGTGCTCCCTCAAGTTCCTTTCCGATCGCCAGTATGTCGTCTAGGTTCACAATACCAGGCACTAAGGTGGTACGAAACTCATAGTCAACTTCTGACTGAAGGAGTAGCCTGATTGTTCGGCGAATCGGAGCCAAGTCTACCATGCGGCCGGCTGCATGCTGGTAGCGTCGGTCCAGCCGCGTCTTTACATCCATTGCGACAAAGTCGACTAGCTTTAGATTCATGAGGCGCTTGAGCGCATATGGGAAAGAGCCGTTGGTGTCGATCTTTATCTTAAGCCCCATCTGACGTATTGAGTGACACAACTCAAAAAGCTCAGGATGCATTAGCGGTTCGCCGCCGGAAACAACGACAGCATCGAGCCAGCCAAGCTTAGTTTCGAGCGACGAAGCAATCTCTGACCACGTAACCTCCCGCAAAGAGCGGTCGTCAGCGGCTATTTGTGAGTTGTGGCAGAACGGGCAGGCAAAGTTGCATCCGCCAATAAATATGACGGAGGCTATCTTGCCGTCCCAGTCGATGAGTGATGTCGCAACCAGTCCTACGATACGCACAGCAGGTGACCAGAAACAGGTTCGCGGAAACCAGCACGCTGAACGGACGAGCTACACGAGCGGAAGCCCATCTCGAGATGGTAGGCGGAAGAATTCAACAGTCAAGGAACGGTTAAAGATGGTTGCAGGTCTGAACAGGATTCGCGTCGATCGACGTGCAGTAAGCATGCTGGTCACAGAGGTATCGTGTTTCTTACCATGCGCAATAGCTTTCTTCTGACATTGTTCTGCTGCGGCAGGTTACCGGTGTGGTGGACGAGAATAGGGGTTCTTCCTAAAGCCTGCGGTGGTAGTTTGGTTGGACGTGTTGGTGTTCTGCCCCTTTCTGAAGCAACTTGACACTGGAGCGGGTTGCAGAATAATCCATCGTGGTTCTGTTCAACTTCTGCAGGTCGTTTTTCCAAGCGCGTTGGCCTGTTCGAATATTTCTTGTCGCATTTCTACTGGTAGCCAACTGTCCAGAACACCACGTATCACCGGTGATAGCTGCGATCGAGGGGCCACGGCAGGTAGGTGCTCGTGACAGTGCCGACTACCGTTGCGTGGCAATCGGAGATGGGCCCTTGGCATTCGTCTGGTATGTGACTCGGGGGCGGTTCGCATGGGATCAAGGATATCGCGTACGATGGTATGCCTCGGAGACTTCCGGTACCGACACTCTTGTAGTTGTGGTACAGGATAGCTTCGGACGGTGTGCGGTCGATACCTTATCAGTGAGGGTGGCGAGGTGGACGAGAGTGTTTGTGTCTACTGATGGAGGGTTGAAGCCACGGGGACACGCTTACTTTTCAGACAGTATTCGGGAGGGCTATTTGTTGAACGGTACGACATGGTCTGATACTGGCGTGACTTTTTTGTTCTTGGACAGCGCCAATTTTGCTTTGTGGTTGAGAGGACAGCGTTATGAGTGGCTGATAAGGCGAATGGCGTGGGACACGCGCAACTTCTCAGATACTATTGAGAGCACAGGTCGTTATTACGCGGTCATGGACAACGCGGGTAACGACATCGAAAGGTCATACCGTCTGGTTCTGACAGTTACTTCGCCTTAGGTATTGCCGTCAGCTTTTCCAGCCAGAGCGTTTAAGCAGACGAAGCAGAAGAGCGACTGGCAGTCCTACAACATTGAGATAGCAGCCGTCAATCCGGCGGACGAACAATCCGGCCTTGTGCTGAATTGCATAGGCGCCGGCCTTGTCCAGCGGTTCGGCAGTGCGGCAGTAGGATGCGATCTCGCGATTGCTTAGAACGCGGAATGTCACTGCTGTTGTCTCGGTGCCACTGAAAATGCAGCCATCGTCCTTGCGCACGACCGCAACCCCGGATATCACTCGATGGGTTCTTCCGGATAGGGTCTTTAGGGTCCTTTCCGCATCAGCGGGACTGGCTGGTTTGCCCATGACACGCCTTCCCAGTGCTACAACTGTGTCGACCCCAATGATGAACCCGGCAGGTACTGAACCGGTGATCGATAGTGCTTTTGCACGAGCATTGTGCAGAGCGAGGAGACTTGGTCGGGGATGAGTTCCGACAATCGGTTCGGTGAAGCGTGGTCTGCGGACTCTGAATTCAAAGCCGAGCCACGTCATGATTCTGCGACGCCGTGCGGAGCAGGAGGCAAGGTATAGAATCTGCTTTTTCAAACGCGGGAGTTCCACATTCGTGCTGGTTAGTATCCAGGTAGGAAGGGTCGGAGGGTGCTAGTTCCAAACCTCACGTCCGGTAGTTTCTTGATGCGGAACTCGAATTCGTAACGGAAGGACTGGCGGACTCTTGTGAGGTTGACAAGCAGCTCCCAGCAGTGGAGATCCTTGATGATGGCTAGCCCGTAGTCGGTCACTTGGCTGGTGACAAAATTATAACCGAGGGAGTTCAAGGTGAAGCGCCAGCCGGGGATGGTGATTGTGGTATTGAGCCGGAGCATGTTGTCCGCACGGCTGAG
>JBDRUL010000140.1:0-4372 GCA_039801305.1 Caldifarciminota bacterium
TGCGTCCTGCGTCAGCCACCCCAATCTGTCGCAACTCCAGCCCCGCGCTACCGGGAATGCTATTCTCACCGGATGGAAGAATGGTAGCCAAACCGGCTACCGGAGTCTACCTGTTAGTCCAGTGGAACGGTAGTTGTCAACCGGTGATCCTGTTACGCTGACAAGCTAGCGCAGACGCAGTCTGAAGTAGCGTTCCGGATGTTCTCTCATATCGGTAACCAGAGCCTTCAACTCGGTAGTGGTGGTCATCAGTTCCTGATAGAACTCTTCTGAAGTCAGCAAACGGCGCACTGTCGATGGCGTCGTGAGTGCCGCGTGCAGACTGTCAACCCCGTCGGCTATCCGCGCCATTTCGTCGACTACACCCGCCATGACCGAATTGACGGCAGGCAGTGTCCCCTTCACTACTCTCAACAGACTGTCGGTAGCACTACGCAACTCCGCAGTAACTCTGGCGACGTCGAGCTGTACCAGCAGCGTATCCAGTCTCGCCAGAGTTCCCTCCAGACTCAACGCTTCATTCACACCTACAAACACATGACCGGCCTCAGCTGGCATGCCTGTCCCGGGTGTTACCATTACGAACCTGTCGTTACCCAGATAGCTTACCGACCTGATAGCGAAACGAGAATTCGTAGGCAGCCGCCCTCCCCCTGATGCGCTCGTACGCCGCAAGCCGATCTCTACCATCACCGAGCAACGTTCCAATTCTACGACTCGCACCCTTCCGGCAACCACTCCCAGCACTTCGACCGGATCCCCCACTCGCAGACCCGAGACCTCGCTGAACCGCACCCGGTAGCAGTCCTCTGATGCCGAGCCGATACGTCCCGAAATCAGAGCGTAGACAAAGACTACAAGTGCAATCCCACCTAAGACGAATAGGCTTGCCAGCGCATCACGTACACGGCGTCTCATAGTCTTCCTTTCTGACCTGTCCAACCTGCTCAAGTCTGGCATTCCTGAGCATATACAGTCGGTCCGCCAGCACGTTGGCAGTCTCAAGGTCATGGGTCACAACAACACATGTCCGACCTTCGTTCTCGCGAAGGCTCCTAATCAACTCCACCACACGGCTACGAGTTGCCGGATCCAATCCGGCTGTCGGTTCGTCCAGAAATACGTATCGCGGGTCAGTCACAATTGAGCGGGCAATCGCCACAAGTCTGCTCATTCCGCCTGACAGTTGTCTAGGCAGGAGGGTGACGGCATCAGCCATACCAACACGCTGCAGAGTTGCCACTACCCGCCGAATCAGTTCTTTCTTATCAATCCGTTGTGTCTCAGCAAGCGGCAGTGCCACATTCTCCCAGACAGTCATCGAGTCAAACAGCGCTCCTGACTGAAATACATAGCCGACATGGGTAGACATCTCTCCCGTTCCCCGACCGCCGTCATACTCAACACTGCCGGAATCAGGCGTGAGCAGACCGGCCATGATGCGCAATAGCACCGACTTGCCACTGCCTAGGGCACCGACAATAACAGCGATTGAATTCTCTGGCACCTCCAGTGTTACCTTATCGAGAACAAGCCTCCCACCAAAGGACTTGCTGACGGCGTTCACCCTGATCATTCGTGAAACAGCAGTATTGCAACCACAAAGTCAAACGCCAGTATCAGAACCGCCGAGAGCACAACTGCTCTGGTAGCAACTCTACCCACTGCTTCTGCTCCCTCCTTCGCTTCTAATCCAAGATAGCAGCCGCTGCCTGCAATCAGAAATCCGAATACAGCCGCCTTAAGCAACCCACCCCAGAAATCGCGCATAACGATGAAGTGGAGCAGACCGTAGCGGAACGTTGCCGCCGCAACACCGAGCAGAGACGCAACCAGCATTGATGTCACACCGGCTGCCACCTCCAACACCACTGTCAGCAGCGGCAGGCTCACTGTCGCAGCAACAATCCGTGGCCGGCAGAGAAAGTGCAGGGGATTTACTCCCATAACTGTCAACGCATCGATCTGCTCGGTAATCCGCATAGCACCGAGCTCCGCTGCCATGGCGCTCGCTGAACGGCCGGCAAAGACAAACGCACAGAGAACAGGCGCTAGCTCAATCACGAGCATCCTGCCGGCACTCATTCCAACAAAGTATTTGGGCACCAGTCCAAGAAGCTGATAGGCGGCTTGAACCGTCGTCGTCAAACCTATGAACGCACCAGCAAGGATTACGACCGGCAGTGCAGTGACCCCGTGTCGGTAGACCTGTTCCAGAAAACGCGGGAAGTCCCGCCGCATACGCCACGGCGGCGATAAGGAACTCCCTAGGAACCAGACAAACCGCGCCGGTGCTAACAACCAGCCCATGAGGCCATACTATAACTGATGCTCCGTCAGTCAACCAGCTGCGGTTAACAGCATCCTGTCTGCTCAGCGCTGGTCAAGTGCCTGCCGGTACTGACACAGTACAAACCCGTTCTGTTCATTTCGCTCTGCGGCGCGCAAAGCTGCACGCACCCTTTCATTCATCATCTGCCGCAGCGCCTCAACTGTAACCAGTCGAACAAAAGGGTCACTGTGACGCAAGTACGGCAATAGCGTCAGACGACACTTGTCTCTGCTTCCCTCCATCAACACTGTATCTAGTCTCTTTACCAGAAGACCAATTGCACGTATCCCATGACCAAGCGCCGGTGGCTGAAGTGATGCTAAGCTGCCAAGTAAGGGATCAAGACTCGCCTCGCCGATGGCCACCAGCCCCGCCTCCGCTGCACTACGGACCGTGAAGAACCGGTCTCCAAGAACGCGGATCAATTCGGGAACCGCAACCGGATTCTTCAATTTGCCACATGCTTCAGCCGTGACTATACGTGATACCTCAAAGGTATCTCTAAGTAGATACAGAATCTGGGGGACAATCAGTGAATCGCCAATGCTGCCCAATGCGTAAGCCCCGCGGCGCGCTGTTATCCTCCCTGCCTTCAATGCAGCAAGTATGGAATCAACTGCATCCAGCGCACTCTTGCCCATCTCCCCCAACCAGTAGGCTGAATTCTGCCGGGCATAGAAACGGTCGTCACGCAATCCCTTGAACAAATAAGGTTTGGCGGTCTCGGGCATCGCCTTCACAAGTGCCAAGACCGCCTCAGACTCAAGTCCGTCCTTGGTATCAAGCTTGTGTTGATAGACATACTCCACCGCAGTTCTGCCTAGTCTGACCAGCTCCTTGCGAGCTCGCATAACCTTCTTGCGGACGTTGCCGACCGCCCACATCGATGCGGTCTTGAAAACAGACTCCACCGGCACATTAATCACGCTATCAATACTCGCCTCTGAGGTATCAACATCCGGTTCCCAGTCAATCACGGTGGCTGGTCGTGACAAATCGATTCCCGAACCATAGGTCCCCTTTGTCCAACTTCCGTTGTCACTGGCAAGGTTGCGTGCCGGATACCAATCTTTCCCGGCGAGGTCAAGAAACAGTCCAATACCACCAAACCCACGAGCCCAGTTGCTGCTGCCCTGACAGATGAGCGACTCCGATGCCATGTACCAATCATTCCCGTCCACATCCGCAAAGAGGCCGACCGAGTTTGTCAGCCCGATCCCTTGACCTCCTGAGGCGTAGTATCCATCATCGCCCTTGCGGTCGAAAAGCACCCCTACTGCCAGATCGTGCCCTTCTCCCTGACTTGGGCCAAGCCTTGAGAAGTAGGAGTCATTACCCTCCTCGTCAACTAAAGCGCCAACAGAAAGGTGTATTCCCGCCCCTTGTGAGTACTGGGCTGCCGTATAGTGATCGAAGCCCTCACCATCCCAGAGCATCCCGAGAGAATACCAGTAGCTGGTGCCCTGAGTAAAGACTTCGGAGTTATAGAAGTCGTTGCCCTGCCGGTCACAGAGAAACGCAATTCCACCAGCAGCATCCGGTCTCACTCCGATCGAGAATCCCTGTGAGAACGAACGGTATTCCCTAGGTAGCAACGGTTCGTGCTTGTACATCCCGCCTGCATAGTAGAGATCATTGCCCTGCCTTTCAGCAAGCAGCCCGTCCCCCCAAGTACCGGAGACACCCTGACAGTAGCAGTAGCTGCGATAGATATCATTGCCGCCATTGTCCATAAGCATACCCAGGCCATAGTGGCCAGCGCCCTGAGCGCAGAACCCCGCATCATAGACATCAGCACCGTCCCAGTCCCAGAGCAACCCTGTGCCGTAAAGTCCGGTTCCCTGACTGTAGTGTCTTGACCGGTACACATCATCACCCGCACAATCAATCAGCACCCCACAACCGAACAGAGCCGCACCCTGACTGAAGAGAAGATTTGAGGAATAGAAATCGTTGCCCGCAAGATCTATACAGACAGAAAACGGTCTATCCAGAAAGCCAACGGCTCCGCCTGCCCGATTGTAGTAGCGGTCGTTGCCA
>JBDRUL010000141.1:0-4358 GCA_039801305.1 Caldifarciminota bacterium
GCCAGCGGTCTTGTCCACCAGGTGTCGCCGTTGATGTCGAAGGCGAAGAGTTCGTTATACTTTGACTTGACACAGTAGATCGTGTGCTCGCCGTCGTAGGCAATAAAGGAGCCTTCCTTGTACTTGTCGGTGCCGGATGAGCCGAGTGGAGCCGGAGGCAGGTTGGTGTCCCAGCGACTGGCAATGGTGTTGAAGCGGTAGAATTCGTTCTTGTAGCCTTTGAGGAGATAACACCAGCCGGTGTCGCCTTTGACAACATAGACCATCTTGGAGCCGGCCTTGAGTTTCTTGCCAGTTGTGCCGAGCGGAACCGGTGGCAGGGTCTGCCAAGAGCCCTGAGCAAGGTCATAGCGGTAGAACTCATCGGTGTTGTTGCCTTTGAGGGCATAGATATATGAGCCGCCGTCGCTGGTAAGGCAGCCGCTCTTGTAGATTCCTTTGCCGCTGAGCCCGGTGGGTAGCGGTTCAAGTACCGACCAGGTGTCGCCGGTTACGGAGTAGTTGAGGAAGTCGAGGCCCTTGTTGCCGATGAACGCGTGGAGCGAGCGGGTGCCCATATTGGCGAGCAGGGCACCGCCGTGATAGACAGGTTTGTTGCTGGGTGAGCGGACTTTGCTCATCTCATGCCAGCCGGGTTCGATATCTAGCGATTCGACCCAGAAGGTACTGGTGCGCAGGTCGTTATTGGGATTGGCGTCGCCGGCAAGGCTTGTGGAGCAACGGCAGACAAACTGACCGACAAACGCGTTCCATGCCGGGAAGCGGATACGGGTCGAGTCGCCTACTCCCAGACCAAACACTGCTGTCGACTCCTGATAGACGAGGTAAGGACCGCGAATGATCCGGCAGGTCGCCATAAACGTCTCTGCAAAGCGGCCGGAGTTGACGACCCAGACGCTGGGTACCAGCGCACCGGTAATCTGGGTGTCGCGTGGGGCAATGATGCGACCGATGCCGACATCATGGAAGGCGGCGAGCACCCTGCCGGCAGAGCGGCAGGTGTCGTTTGCCGGATCCATATCGCCTGCGAGCGAAACATTGAGTATTGCCCGGAAGGTATCGGGTGGCCAGGCAGTCCAGGCGGCAAAGGCAATCGTGTCCAGCTGGAGCGGACCAAGGCTTAGCTGTACCGAGTCATGATAGACGAGCGAATCGCCCAGGAGAATCTGCATTCCTGCACGCAGGTCTATTGGCAGTACACCGTTGTTCTTCACGCTGCCGCGGGGAAAGACCGTCGAGCTTTCTCGTACCATTCCCAGTGGTGCGAATACTCTGATCGCAGCGGCATCACGGAATCCCTGGCCACGGACAAAGACCGACGTCCGCAGCGTGTCGTCAGCCGGATAGTTGTCGCCTGACCAGCTGGTGATTGCCCGGACAGGCTGTCTTCCCGGACTGACCGGTGTCCAGGGGACGAAGTTGACGTCGCGCGCATCTCCCGGAGCAAATTGGTCAATCAGCACGCTGTCAACGTAGTTATCGCCAATACGGAGATAGCCGTAGAAACTGGCGGTGTCCATCCCGTTGTTCTCGAAGCGGACGCGCGGAAGGATGGTCTGGCCAGAGTCTACCGTGTCAGTTGGTGCGTAGATCAGCAGCGGCCGGACGTTGGCGATATGCACAAAGACCGAGTCGCGTAATGTGTCGTTCTCGGGATGAATGTCGCCCAGCGCCAGCGTGTAGGCGGTGATGCGCTGGTTGCCACGGCGACCGGCAGTCCAGGTGGCAAACTCAAGCGTGTCAGTGGTGTGTCCGGGCAGACTTTCCACCAGAACCGAGTCCCGATAGTGGTCGCCGATATAGAGATAGACCGGGAAACTCGCCTTGGGGTCGCCGTGGTTCTTTACTACCACCAGCGGCTGAATCACCGCTGCAGACTCGACCTGACCGGCCGGCGCAAGCACCTGTGTTACGCCAACGTCGATGTCTGAAGAGATACCGGTTACCAGCACATTGTCTACTGCCCAGCAGGTGATGGTGTTAGTGGGGCCCTCGAAGACCCAGGCCAGCCGGCAGTTGTTGTGACCGGCTGCCCAAGCAAGGGGGAATTCCTGAACGCCGGGACCAACAGTGCGGCCATAGTAGTCGAAAATCCGGTACTGGAACGGTCCGTTCTCGACCGAGCCCCAGAGGCCAGCAAAGTACATTGCGCCACCAGAGCCGCGGAAATACGTGGAGCAGCGGAGCTGGACGATGTTGAGGCCACGGCAGTCGAACGGCGGGGATATGAGCGAGTCTACTCCCTCGTCCTCGTGCGGAACCGAGTCAAGAAGCGCCTAGCGTGTGGGTTTATCAGGCCAGCGGTCGCGACCCGAGGGGCCGGGCGCACGATGCCAGTCGTTGAAGGACGTGTCGCCCTCGACATCGAAGTATATGCGCCAGCCAGGAGGTGGGTTCAGGGTTGACCATTCGCCGTCAAAGTTCTCGTGCAGGAGAACATTCTGACCCAGCGCAGTGGCAAGGGTCAGCGCCATTGTTACGAACACGAAACGCTTCAAAGCAGCCTCCATCTGTTCAAGACCAGTGATATTCCGGCAGCGAGTGCCAGTTGTTGTATGTGAGAGAATAGTCTTGCGGCTGACGATGTCAACGCAGGCGAGAGCAGCCGGCTACGAAGAACAGTCCGCTGGTCTCTCGCCTGTTGCTGGCAGATTTCGAGTAGCGAAACTGCACTGCCGGCAGGACTGTCAGGGAAGCATCAGAATATGTCCGGCTCCCGTTGCGTGCAGAGGCAGATAAGTTTCGTATTGCCAGCCTGTTCTGTGCTGACTGGGACAGTCCCGGGGACTGTCCCCCGGGTCACTCCCCGGACAGCTACCCAGGGGGCGTGTTGATCGGACTCTGTGCGGGCAGGTTTCTGGGTCTTTAGGATGTTGATACCGGTGGTGAAGCACTTTGAGAGCGCAAACCGAACGTCTGCCCATTAGCCTGCAGCAGAAGTCGCTGTCAGAATTCCCGACTCAGCCCGAGCAGCCGTCGCTGGTGCTGTCCCGGAAAGGGATTCTCTCATAGTTGTCGTACTGGTGGGGTGAATGGTCTTGCCTCTGACTACCGGAGCTGCTCTGGTGTACGGCAGCCACTGTGCAGTCGGGTGGCGGCAGGCTCGGGTTGCTCTTCTGCTCTGCCGAATCTGGCTATTCGGGTGAATTGACATAACCGGAATGCCGGATATCATTCTACGCCTATATGCCGGTGGCAGGGTTGCTGCCGGTTATGTACGGGTTACCTTCCGAAGCAATAGAATCCAAAAAGGAGGCTTTGATGCAGAGACGGGCTGTTCTCCTCGCACTGATGCTCGTTTTCGGGCTCGTCAGTGCTGAGGGCATGTGGATGGGCAATATGCCGAGTGCGACCGGCACTCGACCAGATCTGCCCAAGCTGGAGAAGCCAAGAAACGAGCAGCTGCCAAGGCTGCTGCAGGGCAGAACCGAGGCGCAGGACAGATATGTCCCGCCCGGGTTGAGCGTTGACATTCGGCCAAGGCAGCTGGAGCCGATGGTGATAGAGCCTTCAGACAATCCGGATGAGACGCTTTACTATGACCAGCGGCTCTATGCGGGTCTCGGGCTGAACAGTGGCGGCACCTTCTGGACCGGTGCGCGCTTCACGCCGACTGTCGGCTGCACGCTCAAATCGATACTGTTCTACCAGTTTCAGGAAGCACAGAACGGCTATGTCTATGTCTTTGACCAGGGCGGCGACAACTATCCGGGCGCAGTCCTAGAGTCGGTTCCCTACAATGGAGCCGACACCGGCTGGAAGAACATTGTACTAACCACTACGCTGCAACTGCCGGCAGGCCGCGACTTCTGGATAGGCGTCCGCACCACTCACGATCCCTATGTGTACCCGATGGGCTGCGACTATATGCCACCTGGCGTGCCGTTGCGCAGTTTTTTCTATACGGTGAACCGGGTGACCTGGTATGACCTTTCCAACTACTTTGGCGCCTGGAATCTGCGGGCGGTGATTGCACCGCTGCCCTATGACAATGACATGGGCGCGATCTCGTTTGACGGCGTGAAGGCGTATCAGCGTCCGAACCAGTGGATTACGATCAAGACAACGGTCAAGAATCTCGGGATGAATACGCAGAACGCCGGTGTGCCGGTAAAGCTGCGGATAGAGGGACCTGGTGGCTATGTTTACACCGACAACGATCAGGTGACTCAGACCAACCTTGGCCGGAACCAGACCGAGCAGATCACCTTCATGCCCCAGTGGCGCACGCGGAACACCCTCGGAACATACACCCTGAAGGCGTGGACCGAGCTTTCAACCGATGAGGACCGCTCCAACGACACGGTGCGGATGACGATTGAGGTGACGAACTGGCTGTTCTATGCTGACTTCAACTC
>JBDRUL010000142.1:0-4351 GCA_039801305.1 Caldifarciminota bacterium
GCGAATAATTAGTTGGCCCGGTCGGAGTTTCGTTATGAGTATCTCACCAGTGCGCTCGACGGGGCTGCTCAAGTTCACAATTCCCGAGAGTGTGACGTCGGCACGGAGTGGCTGCATCGTACTGGCGTCAAGAGTCCGAATGCGAACGGCGCCTTTGCCCTGTTTGGGGACTGTAGTACGCAGAGTCAGGCGGTGAACAGTCCCGAGCCTTCCATAGGGCGTAATTGCATAGTCTACACCGAGGTTGCCCAGCGTTATTCCAACTCCGCCGGTGAATCCGGCAATCCAACCCAGACTGCTGATGTCTGAGGGACCTGTCCGGTATCCCATGCGGACTGCCAGCATGGGCGCAGGCAGGAATTCAAATCCGGCGCGCAGGTTGAGCTTGTTGTCTAAGGGATAGACTAAATCAAGAGTGGTGACTAGGCGGCGGTCGCACCAGGCAAAGCCGAGTACGGCTTCCGTAGGCAGGTCGGCAAGGTCACCATACCATGCCTTACCAATGTTGCGACCGACTAGGCCGAATTTGAGCTTGGTTGCCGGACAGCTGAGGATACCGATATCAGTACTGGCACCATAACCCCACGTTGTGCGCAGGTTCTGACTGAATCCTTTGAAACCGATGCCGAGGGAGTATCCGGGGAACAGTTCCGCACCGTAGCCGGCACTCAGCACAGCACTCCAGGTACGGAATGTATCTACCAGGAGATTCTGTTCGTTCCAGTGCTCGATGCCCGATTCGGCACTGTAGAGCAAACTAATGCCAATTCCCTTGCGGTGCGCAGGAAGAACTGCGTTTATCAGTTCGTCGCTGGTTCGCGAAAACCACTGATGATGGGAAAACACGATGTGATAGTCTTGAACCTGTCCCAGTCCAGCCGGGTTCCAGAAAAGAGCGTAAGCATCACCGGCAAGCGCTGCGTAGGCTTCACCGAGGCCGGCTGCCCGGGCTCCCTGCCCGATCCGCAGCAGAGGCATGACCGACGTTCCGATGGGCTCTGATGATGTGAGAATGAACGTAAGAACGGATATGATGGTCATTGGCTATTCGCCGCGGGTGATCACAAGTTTCTTCAGCATCCGCAATACCCGTCCCCCCGCTTCAAGCTCAAATAGATAGTCGTAAGTGCCTGGGGCGACAGCTCGTCCGTAATCGTTGGTTCCGTCCCACATCTTGGGCCAGTTGCCGATGGTGTAGTTTTCATTATCGATAACGCGGCAAACACGTTCACCAGCACGGTCGTATACCGTCAAACGGATTCTTCCCGGTTCAGGGACTCCGAACCAGAATGTTGTTCTCTCAGAAAAGGGGTTGGGATAGTTGTGGATAGTGAATTCCGGTGACAGACGCAGAACAATTACAGCACTGTCACTGACGGTGGAGTCACTGTGGCAGAATCCCCTGACCACAACCGTGTCACCAGCAGAGCTGGGGTTGCCCGAAATGTCAGGAGGAGCCTGTACACGGAGGTTGAAGTGTATTCGCTGCTTGGGGAAAACGGAGCCGAGGTCAGGGAGACCGTCGCCGTCGGTATCAGATAGAGACTGTGCTGCGAGCGAGTCGTAGAGCGCAACTCTCCACCCCAAAGGCGGGGTCGGCGGTTTGATTTCGATAATGTCGGGTCGCGAGGCGTCGAGTTCGGCAAAGAGTGGTATGTCTTCTTTTTCATTCATCAGCAGGTTGACGGTACGGTCTGGTTCTATGCGGAGAATCGCCGGGGCAATGACTGCGATGTCGACTGCCTTCCTATCGTTCGAAGGGTTAGTGTCACGGGCGAGTATTGTTGAACATGAGGCAGGATAGTATCCCTCCCGCGCTATCCAGGGAGGAAAGGTTACGTCCACTGTGCCGTCAGGCAGCAGGTCACTATTTACAATTACAGTCCGGTCATAGACTACTCCTATCCGGAATCGGACGTCAAAGTACCTCTCGACAGCGGTGCCGTAGTTGCGGATGATAGCTTTGGGAACTACCGTTTCACCGGCGTACAAGACCGTGTTCGGTGATAGTATCACTGAAGTACCGATGTCATGGATTGCGCCACGGACGATGTCTATGGTTGTGCGCAGAGTATCGTTTCTGCGATTCGTATCGAGAGCGAACGAGGTGAAACAGACCACCGACATACTACCTAGTGGCTGAGCAACCCAGGCAGGAAAACTGACAGTGTCAGACTGGCCAGGTCGCAGGGTGTCGGATAGAGTACGAGAATAGACAGGGCCGATGTTCATCGTCACAGGAAAGATAGTGGTATCAGCTGCTGAGAAGTTGTGCACCACTGCCTGAGGGATGACGACGGTTCCAGAGTCTATGCTACCGGCTGGCGCAATGATAGAAACGACACCGACATCACCCGCTGGCGATGTGGCAATTGTGGCTAGGAAGAAGAGAAGGGACATTGGCAGGGTGAGAATATCCCGGTGTTAGCGGGTGTCAATCTGCGCCTGTCAAAGCGAATAAGCTTCAGGGCTGGCGGGTCAGGATGACTGTGCCGATCGGTCGTGTCAGTCTGGCGGCCAGCCGGCCGAGACCTCTTGGGCAGTGCTTATCTGGGATCAGAGACCAGTCAGGGTCAATCTCGGTGTGGGAGTAGGGATATACCTGTCGCAGCCATACCCAGGTTGCGGGGCTGCGGGCAGTCAATCTTTCGTAGTAGGATGCTTTCAGGATGACAGCTGACACTGTCGGGTCGGTGCAGCGAATGGAGTCGATTTCGTAAGAACCAGGGGAGAAGAGCGGCAGAACCGTAAGGTTAAACCGGTAGCGATGAACAAGGTACTTGAGCAGATCAGGATGGGAGGTCAGGAGAGTGTCTCCACTGGGGATGCGGGTTAGTGACTTGGCAAAGGTCTGGTGGTTACCACGGTTGAAGTAGAGGTAATAAGATGAGTAGATGTTGAAGGCGACGGTGAGTCCGGCGAGTAGCAGTGTGACAAGGCCCAGTCCACGCCGGTGTCTGCGCAATTCGCGTAGAGAGCACACCGCGGCGGTTATGAAAAGCAGGAGTGCGGCGGGCAGCAGGTAGTAGAAGAACTTCCGACTGAAGATCACAAAAAAGGGAATGTGGACGATCGCGTAACAGAGCAGATAGCGCGCGAGCGCGTCGCCCTTGGAGAAATGTTGGATTACCGTCCAGAGAGCTGTCAGCGTGAAGGTCGAGCCCGCAGCAGCGAACATGAGCAGCTCGCCGTCAGAGAAGACTCGCGCGAAGAGGTTCAGAACCGTGTTGGCTGCGATCGTTACTACTGACGCTGGCAAAGAGAGCGATTCCATGTTTATATCGAAGCCTCGCGCAGGTGAGATTTCGAACAGGAGGTTATTCCCTGTGATTGCACCCAAGACGAACAGCGGGGTTGCTGCTGTCAACCAGCCGATGCAGAGCGTGATGATCCAGCGCCATCTGATCGGGCGAAGAAGCAGAAGGAACAGAAGGTTGCTGGCGAGCCCACCAAGGGCAATCTCCTTTATCCAGAGGGCTAAACCAAGACTGATTCCGGAGAGAAAGAATAGATGCCGGCGTTCGCGGATAACGCCGGAGATGAGAAGGAGAGCTGATAGCAGGAGAAAGAACAGGAGTGGTACTTCGACCTGTCCGAGCCGGCTGTAAAGGGCAGGTACAAAAAGGAACGCCGCGGACGTTGTTACTGTGAATGAGTCGAGGCGGGCGTTTGTGACCCGCAGTATCAGGTAGATGAGTGGAATCAGAAGTGAACCAAACAAGGCCGAAACAAGACGCACAGACAGAAGCATTTCGATTCCCAATGTCTGCAGAAGCGCAGCCAGATAGACGAAAAGCGGCGGGAAGAATGTTATGTCGGTTGAAAAGAGAGTGCGACCGGTGACAAGCCGACTAGCGGTGAGGGCGTAGCTTATCTCATCGGGCAGCGGGTCCCAGTAATTCAGGCGAAATAGGCGGAGCGAGGCAGCAAGAGCAAAAAGCAGCAGGACAATCGTTGTATCACGACGGCGGTCTTTCACGAGTTCGTAGGCAATCGAGGTTTGTGTCATCCTCGGCTAGGAGGCTGCCGGTTGATGAGCAGACTTCCGGCGTACGACAGTGGCCAATCCAACGAACGCAAGCAACGTAGCTGCTGAGAGCGTCAAAGCTGTGCCCAACCGGTAGTAACGTGGGACTATCGAGAACTCAACGCGGTGACTGCCAGGGGGAAGAGCTACTGCACGCAGAGTGTGGTAGGCCTGCAGCTGCTTCGCTGGCTGACCGTCGACCCTCACCTGCCAGTCAGGATGGTAGTTCTCACTGAGTACCAGAACACCCGGCTGTGATAGTGTAGCGTTGATCAGTATGCGGCTCGGGTCGTAGAGCGCTATTTCGGCAGTACCTCTAGCTGA
>JBDRUL010000143.1:0-4339 GCA_039801305.1 Caldifarciminota bacterium
AAAGTGTCTCTGGTCTCAACCCATGTATCCCTTACCACGTCAAAGTACCAGAATTCGGTCTGCTTTGCTCCCTTAGTTGCGTAGACGCGGCGGAAGACCGGGTCGAACGCCAGCGCCGCCCCCTTCTTGGTCTTCCGTCTGCGCGGGTTGATATCACTGTCGCGAATACTCTTTTTCTGAACCCAAGTGTCCTGTTCGATCCTGTATGCCCAGAACTCATACGTCCCACCCTTGAGCATATAGATCGTCGAATCCCCATCGTAGCAAAGACAGGAACCATCCTTTGCCCGGCGACCATCCGGTCCCAGAAAACGCTGACTGCGTACGAACCATGAATCCCGGACAACATCATAGGCATAGAAGTCGGTTGAATTGGCACCTTTCAGACCAAAAAGCCAGTTCTTCCTCGGTACATACACCAGTCCTGAACCGCCTTTTATCTTTCTGCCGGTTGAGCCGATCGGGTAGTCGCGCAACTGTCGCCAGGAATCAGCCTGAATGTTGTAGCGGTAGAATTCCAGTGTGTTGTTGCCCTTGAAGGCATAGATGCGGCCGCTGGTATCGGCCTCGAGCTGAGCACCAGCTTTGACCCGCTTACGGGCTGGTCCACGCGGGATACTCTCAACCGTAGTCCAGAACCGTCTATGCACGTTGTAACGATAGAACTCACAGGTGTTGTAACCCTTGAATGCGAAAACCAGCGAGTCACGAGCAAAAGCTAGTGCACCGCCATCCTTTACCGCCTTGTTCTTGGGGCCAGGCGGCACCGGCGGCAGCAGCTCCCATACATATATCCCGGTACAGACGCCCATTACAGTATCGTTTCCCGGCTCCTTGTCCCCGGTCAACATCGAGTAACAGCGGACAGTATGGGTTCCGGTGTCTCTAACCAGCCAGCCGGCAAAAGAGATCACAGCCGAGTCGTATGGTGCCAACCCGGCGACATTCTGCTGGTCGAAATAGAAGTTCCCTATCTCCAGTCGCACCGGAAACGTAAGCTCCAAAGCACTGTAGTTACGCACCAGCACACGAGGTGTCACAACAGCATCAAGCCGCAGAGTATCTGTCGGTGAGATGATCAGGCTCGCACCAACATCGTACTCAGTGAACTTCGTAACCGCATAGTCGGTTGAACCATCGATGCAGTCGTAGCCGCCCACGAAAATGTTACCCAGCGCATCGCTCTCCACGCCCGTAGGAACATCGTCTTCGTCAAAGGCTGAATGTCTGACAAGCCAGACCAGATTGCCGGCAGCGGTATACTTGGCCACTACCCAATCGAGGTCGTACTCGATCGAGTAGGAACAAGCCACCACATAAACGCTGCCATACCGGTCAACATGAATTGCGGTCACGCTGTCATCTTCATTGACATAGTTGTAAGAACGCTGCCACTGAAGATCGCCATTTTCATTAAGGGCGAACAGCAGCATATCGTACATACTCAGTCCGATTTCGGTGAATCCGCCAACATAAACCTGTTGATTCGGTCCGACCTCGATTGCCGAAGCACCTTCATAACCGTTCTCGCCCCAGTCAAACCTGTTCACCCAGACAGGCTCGCCTGTCGGCAGGTACTTGATGGTCGTAACGTCGTAATATGTTCCGTTCTCCACTGCCTTGCCGGTGACGTAAATGTTGCCCTGCAAATCAGTAGTAATTCCAAACGCGTAGTCATCCTTGGGTCCCAGCGGCTCAGTACCGTCATAGGTGCGCGTCCAGAGAGTTTCGCCAGTCGCCGGGTTGTATCTTATTGTCAGGTAGTCGAGACGCCGTGTGCTGCCCATCCACGAGTAACCGGTAACACACGGATATCCAGCCGCATCAAGCACCATGGCGGTGGCAATGTCCTGACCGTTAGCAGGACCGGAATAGCGTGCTGTCCAGAGTTCTGTTCCGTCCGCGCTGTAGCGTACAGTGACGATATCGTGATTTGCGGCTGAACCGGCTGAACCGGTCACAAAACAGCCACCCTGGTTGTCAACGCAGACAGCCACCGCGCCGTCGCTGTTCCCGAGTGTGTAGCGTCTACTCCAGACCAAGGAACCTGAGGGGTCGTACTTGAGCGTTACATAGTCGGTATCGGTTCCTGTACTCCTTACCCTGCCGCAGACAAAAACGTTCTCAAAGGTGTCGGTTGCCACTGCCGTTGCGACCTCGAATGACTTGACCCCGGCCTGCCAGCGCCGAACCCACACAATCTCACCATCACTGCCCCTGACTCTCAGGGTGGCAATGTCCAGACTGGTGTCGGAGCCAGCGGCAACCCAGCTCTTGCCCGTAAGAACCGGATCGCCGGTTCTGGTCAGCACCATCGCTGCTGCCTCGTCTATCCGGTCGTAACCGGCGTCATAGCGAGTTGTCCAGACCTCAACCTGTGCCGGTGCAACCGCGAACAATCCCACGACAAGGATGAATGCGACACTACGTGAGTTCCGGTGAAAGGAGAACATTGACATCATACTCAGCCTCCTCTTCGCACAATTGACTGTTCCTAAGGGTGGTAACCCTTCACCCGTGTTCTCAACTCAAAACAGCGGCCAAGAAGACTTCCAGCGCTCGGTCAGCACCTCGGTCCTCAGCAGATTATAGACCCGCCAGTAGGTAGCTGTCAAACAGATAATTCACTGAGCCGGCTAGATATGAACCCTCTATGTTTTGAGCCACAGAAACCATTCTTGTTAACTCACTTCCACAAGTCTCGCATTATCCGATGACTGCGGCACACCACCAACGAAGGGGACAGTCCCCGGGACTGTCCCCCCTACGGCTACCCGGGTCGCCGGTGTCGATGCCTCTTTCAGAAGTATGTTGCCGACGCGGTTGCCAGATCAGAACCGGACGGACGTACTTCTCACGATGTCCGTATCGGTTCCAACGATAATCAGTACCCTGTTGCCTGAACATTCTGCAGACTCTGCTGCCAGAAAGGTTGCCGATACCAGACCTGCGGCTGACCCAGCGTCAGCAGTGGCCACTGTTCCAGCGAGGAGGACTGATTACGACATTCCAGTGCTTTGTCTCCGGTCACCTTGAACCTGATGAACAAGTCCCTGAACAGGACTAGGCCCGATACACGCTCGGCTCGATGTCAATCACAACTCAGGTGATGCCGGTCTGGTTTGCTATTACCGGTCTATCTGTATCCAAACCCCGTGCGCAACAGACTGAAGGGCACCGAACGCGCCATGCTCTCTCCCCTGACATACCACCAGTAAATGCCCGGCGGCTGCAATTCCGTCTGCCAGCAGAATCTGTGTACGCCTCCGTCAATACGACGTGCCGGTAACTGTACCACTTCCCGTCCTGCTGCATCGAATACCGAGACACGCAACGTCTGCGGCAACACGGTCTCCACCCACAAAACTCCTGTGCCGATTGCCGGGTTCAGCGCGTGCGGAATCAAAGAGAGACGAGGCATTGCTGCAGTATCATTGATACCGACCTGTCCCCTGACATGAACCAGTGTGTCAAAACCGCTGCCGTTCACCCTGACACCATTTGTAACCACTGTGTCGCCGCCAACTTCAACCACCAGAAAGTGGTAACTTGCCTCACGATAGACCGTCCATGGCTGGACTGAGTTCCAGCCGGTGGCAAGGCTGGCACCAGCGCCGCCGGTGGTAAGATAATGCACCCCATTCACCAGGCTGTGTTCGTAAGCATGCACGTGTCCGCTGAACACGATATCAACCCCGTAACGTTCGAACAGCGGACAGAGGTGCTGCCTGATGTCGGCATTACCCTGATAGACCACATTTGTCGAAAAAGCCGGAGTATGTACGAATACAAAGATGTGCCTGATCTCCGGCCTTGAACTGTCACTGCGCAGCTCGCCCAGCAGCCACTGATACTGCCCGCTACCGGGAAGAAACGACTCGTACGGGTTAAGAAAGTGAAAAACCGAGTTTCCACACTCCACAGAGTAGAACCGCTCGTTGTTTGGCAGCACCAGAAACCGATACCAGTAATTAAGGCTGTCAATATCGTGATTACCCAGTGCCGGATACAGAGGGGATTTTGCCAGCAGAACGCGTTCGGTATTGAAAAACTTCCGATAAGAACTGTGACGGCTGTCAGCGGTCAGATCGCCTGTGCAGAGCAGAAGCACCGGTGAGGGACTGACCTGTGCCATGCGGTCAGCAACCAGCTGGTTGTTTGCGCTATCGCCGTGCGGATCGCCGAATACGATGAGACGGAACCGGGTGGTTCTACCGGGCATACTGCGGAACATTGCATCAGGCGTAGTATCGGCATCAGAGGTGACCCGGTAATGATAGACAGTGTCGGCCGCAAGTCCGACCCACATCCGCTCGGGGTCCATACTGCGACCTGGCTG